>NZ_AP025295.1:0-300000 GCF_036492425.1 Persicobacter psychrovividus | reverse complement strand
CCCCATAAGCTAACCTTCGAAAATAGAGGACTGAATGCCATGAACGGCATCCTGGTGCTTATTTGCTTAGTGATGGTCGCTATTAATGTCATATTTAACCAGGTGATGCTGCTCAATGTGCTATATATGGGATTGGTTGTTCTTTTTGGCTTTAACTATTATCTGTCAAGATTTGCGAATGCCTATAGAAAAAGTTTGCTGATCATGGTGAGCGGAATCATTACTGCCTTGGCCTATTTATGGTTTAAAACAGGTGGAATTACAGGATCAGCTTCCTTTGCGATTCTTTTTATGATTATCTGTATCATTCAGTTTACAGAAAAACGTTTCCTGACCACGACCGTCAGCTTGCTCCTGGTTTCTGTCTTGATACTGATCGTTGTTTCGGTGCTTTTCCCGAGTATGGTGATTCAGTTATCTGCAGAGGAGCGGGAATACCGGATGACGATGAGTTTTATCACAGGTGCGGTGATCACGATTCCGATCACCCTGTTTTTTAAAATCAACTTTATCAATAAGCAGCATAAGGAGGTTCGGCACCGAAAAGAGATTGAGCAATATAAAAATCAGCTTGAAAATCTGATGGACACCATCAGTGAAGAATTTTATGTTTTTTCAAGGGATGTATCCGAGGTGATTCTTTTTGCCAGCGACCACCCACAAGCGGTATTTGGAGAGGAATACACTACAGAAAATATTGCGCAACACCTTAAAGATAATATTCTCCCACAGAAAAAGGCGTCAGACGAACATACCTTTGAGGCCAAAGTGCAGCGTAATAATTCTGTGCAATGGATAAAAATCACAGAATTTGAAGTGATAGAAGCTGGCAAGGTGGTGAGGATAGATGCTATTGCTCAAGATGTCACCAAACGAAAATTCCTTCAGCAGAAAGTTACACAGGCTCTGGAAAAGGAAAGGCAGCTGAATGAAAGTCAAAGGCAATTTGTATCGATGATTTCCCATCAATTTCGAACTCCCCTGACGGTGATTAAAACGGCGAGTCAGTTTATTCAGCAGCTTTCTTCAGAGCAGCGGGAAGAAGTGAAAAGCATGATCGCGGGCAGGTGGACGCAAATCTATTCCAATATTGATCAGCTGACAGAATTTATGGAAAGCATCCTGACGCTCCACCAGCATGAATCCAGAAAAATTAAATTTACTCCTGGCAAATACAATATTGTGGAAATGATCAGCCAAATCTGTGAACAATATGCCATGCTGGATTTTCATAACAGAGAGATTCAGATCGTCACCGAAAATGAAAACATCGAATGGCTGTTTGACATCACTTTGTTGCGGCAGGCATTTTCAAACCTGATCTCCAATGCCTATAAATATTCTCCTGGAGCGGTGGCTCCACGAATTTTTATTACGGAAAAAAATGATACCCTATCAGTTGAGGTCCGAGATTTCGGTATGGGGATTCCTGAACATCAAAGGGACAAACTTTTCAAGCCCTTCTTCCGGGCAACGAATACCGATCAGATCAAAGGCACAGGCGTCGGGCTGACACTGGTAAAGCATCTTGTCGAATTACATAAAGGACAAATAAGAATGATTTTTCACGAGCAATCAGGCACCTCCTTTTTTATCGACCTTCCCCGACAACCAGATAAGCAAACCGCGCCACTACATAATGTGTGGATTGAAGCATAAAAAAGGGCAGTGAACCACTGCCCTTTTTTATCATTATTTATCTTTTAGCCAACCTTCCGTAACGGCATCCAAAGCTTTGATTTTCGCTTCCATATCCCCCTTCAGTCGGTCTCTGATGGATTTTAAATTATCCAAAAGCGACTGGGTATTATCGGGAAGTGCCTCATTCAAATATTCTTTAATGCGCTTTGCCAATGTTGGCGATTTTCCATTGGTAGAAATCCCAATTTTCAGATCCCCTTTTTTTACCGTTGAGCCAAGATAGAAATCACAAATTGCGGGCGTATCTGCCACATTGGTCAGCAGGTGCCTTTTCTGTGCCTCCGCCTTAATTTCAATATGCAGTTCATGATTGTCCGTTGCCAAAAACAATAAATCCCGGCCCGTCAGATCATCATACATGAAGGGGCGCTCCAAAAGTCTGATCTTAGGTTTATTGGCCACCAAGCTCTTCAGCTCCTGACAAATTTCCCTGGCCACCACCGTGATGTGCGCATCAGGATCATTGTTCAATAGCGCCGTCACTTTTTCCGTCCCGACATAACCACCACCAACAACCAAAATATTGATCTGATCAATTTTTACAAAAATTGGGAATAATGGATTTCCGCTGTTATTCATATTTGTGTTAAGATAATGCCTCTGCCTGTATGGCGTATGTTTCTTTTTTAACCGCCGTCAGCATATTGGCATTCAGCCTTTTACTTACCCCTCCAAAAACAATAATTGCTGGAGAGGCGAATTGGTGATCCCGTGCTAACTGCGCAATATTATGTGCTTTGCCAATGATTGACCGCTCCCCTTGCGCTGTACCATTTTGAATGATGGCCACATCAAGATCCGAACGCCCATGGCGACAAAACACCCCGCTGATTTCCTCGATTTTTGTCATGCCCATCAAAACCACCACCGTAGCAGAGGATTGAGCGGCAAGTTCAATATCTCTGGAAATTTCCCCGGTCCGCAACATCCCTGTAATTACCCAGAAACTTTGCGATACCCCGCGTTCTGTTAATGGAATGCCAGCGGATGCAGGTACTGACAAGGCACTGCTCAATCCTGGCACCAGCGAAGTCAATAAACCATGCGACTTTGCATAATCAATTTCTTCCTGACCACGACCGAACACAAAGGGATCGCCCCCTTTGAGTCGTACCACATTACCCCACAGGTGTGCATAATGCACAATCATCCTATTGATCTCCTCCTGCTTGGCAGAATGCTGACCAACACGTTTCCCGACAAAAATTTTGGGCACATTTGCGGGGGCATGCTGCAAGAGCTCGGGATTTACCAAGGCATCATAAAGAATGCAATCGGCATTAGCGATCGCCTTTACTCCTTTAAGTGTGATCAATTCTGGGTCCCCCGGTCCCGCCCCCACCAAGGTGAGTTGCGGGCACTTCTCCTGCTTCAAATTTTTCATTAAACTGATGCTTCTTGCTTTTGATAGTATGCTTTCACCTGGTCAATCACCGCCTGCGCATCTGCGTGAAATTGCTCCGCAAAGGCTTCGGTCGGTTCATTTTTATTGATCGACAAAACGAAATCTTCGTAGGAAGAAACGCCATTGATGGCCAACTCCCCATTAGAAATAAAATGCTCATCAAATGCCTGCAAAACTTTAATCTGGTTGCTTGCCTTCACCTCTTTGGTAATCAGCATCGCTTTGGCCAAATTCACAAGCGCGGCATAAGAATGATAAATACTATCTGCAAAAGCCCTGCCTTTCAGTGTATTTGAGGCAGAAATCATTTTTTCTTCCACTTCAAAAAGCAAGGTCGCTACTAAATCAACAATCACCCCTGCACACTCGCCAACTTCCGTTTCCACTTTAAAATCCTGCTCATAACCCCAATCCATATAATCATCAGGAATGAGTGTTGACAGGTTAGCCAAAGGTTTCAGCAGGTTGAAGAAATAATCTTTACCCTGACGCAGGTAATAATTAAAATAGTATTCGCCCTCTTGCTGATGTGTTTCGAAATCATTCAAAAGCATTCTCAAAGCCTCAGGCCCTCTTTTTGAAGGAATTTTGATCACCTTTTCCCCTAAATAACCTTGCCCGTCTTTTCCAATTCCACCGCCAATAAGCAACTGTAAAGCTGGAAGAATTTTTTTGTTTTCACGATTTTTAAGGCTTGAACCATGAATACCAATAGAAGCAATGGTGTGCTGCCCACAAGCATTCGGACAACCCGAAATTTTGATAGAAAGCGACTCATCCTTCACATATTCAGGATACTCGTTAACCACCACATTTTCTAACACACGCGCAATGTGCGTACTGTTGCTGATGGCCAAATTACAAGAATCAGTACCAGGACATGCAGTAATATCAGCAAGGGTATTGAAACCCGCAGCGGCCAAATCCAATAGGGACAACGCATTGTAAAGCGCAGGAATATTCTCTTCCTGAACAAAACGAAGCACATACCCTTGATTGATCGTTACACGGATATCATCAGCGGCAAACTTTTTCACGGCCGCAGCAAACAACCTTGCACGCTCGGCTTTGAGGTCCCCATTTTGCAATTTTACTGCGACAGAAAAATAACCCGCCTGTTTTTGTGGCTTAACATTCACCTGCTTCCACAATTCATATTTTGCCAAATCTCCTTGAACCTCTTCAGGGAAAATCGCCTCAGGAATAGGTGCTTGCTGATAATCATCAAGATCAACAGGCAACACCTGATGCGGCAATGCTTTTTCTTCCTCTTTCGCCAGACGAAGAATTTCTGTTGCACCCAAATCTTTCAGCAAAAACTTAAAACGGGCTTTCATTCTTCGGTTACGCTCTCCCCAACGGTCAAAAACGCGAATGATAGACTCCGAAAATGGAATCAGACGATCTTCTTCCAGGAACTCAAGAATTGGCTCCGCCATGCTTGGCTGTGCACCTAAACCACCACCGAGCAGGACTTTAAAACCACGAACTTCTTTACCATCAATCACTTTCACCTTAGGAATAAATCCAAGGTCATGAATAAAAGATAATGCGGAATCATCTTCACTTGAACTGAAAGAAATCTTGAACTTTCGGCCCATTTCCTGACAGAAAGGACTACGCAACAAATATTTGAACATTGCATAGGCGTATGGAGATACATCAAATGGCTCGTTAGGGTCGATACCCGCATAAGCAGATCCCGTGATATTTCGAACGGTGTTTCCACAAGCTTCGCGAAGCGTGATATCATCCTGCTCCAGCTTGGCCCATAATTCAGGGGTTCTGTCGAGGGAAACATAGTGAAGCTGAATATCCTGACGGGTGGTAGCATGAAGGTTGCCACTTCCGTATTCTTCAGACAAATTTGCAATATGAACCATTTGGTGGCTACTCATGCGGCCGAAAGGAATTTTAATTCGGATCATCTGTACGCCTGCCTGGCGCTGCCCATATACTCCCCGAGCCAAACGAAGGCTACGGAATTTATCGTCGTCAATTTTTCCCTCTTTGTGAAGTTGAATTTTATCTGCAAGATCGATAATATCCTGTTGAACAATCGGATTCTCGATACTTTCAAGTTCTGATCTGAAGCTTTGCATGATGGTTATTGTTATTTAGGTGTTGTTTAGAATGGATTGGGTATAAAAAAACCTTCTCAGAAAACTAAGAAGGCGCGCTTTAAGGATGATATGTGAGTATAAAACTAACTTTCACATTGACAACAAAGCACACCTGTCCCGCACATGCAACAACAATTGTTATCACCTGCTTGCTTGGCAAAGAATAAATAAAGATTAAACGGGACTGCGTTCATGATATTCTGATGTTTTACGATATTAAATGTATAAAATAGGAATCAATATCCCAAATATTGATTGGGATAAGCCATGATTTTTTCTGCTTTTGTTTTACTGGATGCAAACATAGGTGGAAATGTTGTAAATCACACAACATTTCCTGCGAATTCTTATCATCATTTTAATGTAATTTCTACTGATTTTTATTCAACTATGAGGTAGCAGGAAAGCGAGGTCGATAATTTTTGTCCACACGTTCCGCCGATAAATCCCGCTTTTTCTAAATCGAAAATGGCAGTAAGATCCTCACCCGCCAATAAATCAGAAGAGAAAACGCACCTGCATCAAACCAATAAAAATGAAAATGATCCCAAGTATGGCATTTAATTTCCGCTGGTGCCCCATCAGCCGGTCGCTGTATTTCATCCCAATGACGGAATATGAGCGGAGAATGGCGTACTTCCCACAAAATACCCCGATCAGGAATAAGGCCAATGTTATATAATGCTGCGCCTCCTGATGTTGTGTCAGAGGGTGCAGTGTAAAGATCAGCACCCAATAAGGGATAGCCTGTGGATTGAGTAATGCCACGATAATCCCACGGAAATAGGCGGGAAATTTCGCCCAATAGCTTTCTTTGTCGGAGGATTTGGGTTTGAGTAGCAGTACCACCAGGCCGATCAATACCAAAATACCGCCAATGATTCCCCGGATAATGGGGTGGGCATCAAGGTAATGAATAAACATGGCCCCGATTAATAAGGCGACACTTCCAAAAAGAAGTTCAACGGTGGCCGCTCCAAAACACATTTGCTTGGCAGACTGAATATCGCGCTGTGCGCTGGCTTTTAAAATAGACATATTAATGGGTCCCAGAGGAATTGCTCCAACAAAGGAGCCTCCGAAACCCATAAATAATGCGATTATTGATTGTATCATTCGTCAAAAAGAAAAGTCC
Source organism: Persicobacter psychrovividus (assembly GCF_036492425.1). NCBI lineage: Bacteria > Pseudomonadati > Bacteroidota > Cytophagia > Cytophagales > Persicobacteraceae > Persicobacter > Persicobacter psychrovividus. Next base: position 293,636 of record NZ_AP025295.1, on the reverse strand, counting down.
TTCCCCCCTTTCAAAAAATTAAATGGGAGTCTATTATTTTTTGAAACCGTTAATAATTACCGTTTTCATATTGGTAAACTCAAGCATTCCTTCGGCGCCCATTTCCCTGCCGAAACCTGATTCCTTTACGCCTCCAAAAGGCATTTTTGGACTTGACTTCACCATTTCGTTGATGGCCAAAGCACCTGCCTGAATCTGTGGAATAACCCGCTCTGCCTGCGCTTCATCCTGGGTCCAGAAGGAGGAGCCCAAACCAAACGGAACCCCATTGATCAGCTCAACCATTTCAGCTTCCGTTTCATAAGTAACAATGACGCCCACAGGGCCAAAAATCTCATCGTGGAAAGGCAACATGTCAGTCGTAATATTACGCAGCAAAGTGGGCTCGAAATGATTGTCTTTTCGGTTCCCACCAAAAACAAGTTCGGCACCCTGTTCTATCAGCTTGTCCAGCTGTTCCTCTACGGTATCCACCAAATCTGTCCGTGACATCACGCTCATCTGGGTTTCCTCGTCCATCGGGTCGCCAATACGCCAGCTTTCATTAAGCGCTTTCAGTTTTTCAATCACCTGTTCTTCAATGGAGGCGTGCACAATGAATCGCTTAGCGGCAATACAAGTTTGCCCACTGTTCATCATTCGGCTTCTAAATGCACGATCTGTCGCTGTATCCAGATCTGCGGTTTCTGTAATCGTCAGGGCATCGGATCCCCCAAGTTCAAGGACACATTTTTTCAGGTACTTTCCTGCAAGCTGCGCCACGGCTTTTCCCGCATTTCCACTTCCGGTGAGCGTTACGCCCTGTACCTGAGGGTGGGCAATCACCTGCTCAACCTGGCTTGAATCAATCAATAAATGTCGAAAGCTACCCAACGGATAACCCGCAGCCTGAAAAAGCTGCTGAATAAATTCGCCACAGCCCAATACATTAGAAGCATGTTTAAGCATGACTGCATTTCCTGCAAGCATGGTTGGTACGGCAAAACGAATCACCTGCCAAAGCGGAAAATTCCAGGGCATCACAGCCACAATGGTACCAATAGGGTCATACCTCAGGTAACTTTGGTCAAAGTCTGAAGGTAGTTTTTTAGGCTGAAGGATTGTTGGTGCCTGCTCCGCAAAATAATTGACCAGCAAGATACACTTGTCCACCTCTGCCAAAGATTCCGAAATCGGCTTGCCCATTTCACGGGTAATCATCTCTGCCAAAGAACGCTTATTCTCTGTCAATAACTTCGCCAATGCCTTCGTTACCTCGCAACGCTGATCGATCCCCGTTACAGACCATTCTTTAAAGGCCTTTGCACTTTGGTCAATGGCGTTATCTATGGCTTCTTCATTCAATTTTGGGAAAGTTGCAAGTACCTCCCCTGTATATGGATTTATGCTTTGAAGTATATCTGACATCTTAATTTTTTGTTTGTTCGTGCTTTTTGTCCGCCCTCAGTGTGATCTTCGTCGGTTTTTCAAAAGAACCCCTAAAGGTAAGCAAGCAGTTTAAATTTTGAGTTGAATTTCACTAAATATTACACGATTTGATGGCTGAACATCCCTAAACAGCCACCAATCACCACCTTACAACAAATTGTATCCTGCTTTTCTTTTTCTTTTGGTCATATAACAACAAAGCCCCCCGCTGTGTCTACAACGGAGGGCTTCAATATTTTTAAAAATCTGAGGTGCTTAGCCTGCTACTTCGGAGATTTGTTGCTCAGAAAGTCCGATCAGCTGAGCAATTGGATTGATCACCTGAAGCTCACAACGACCACCCTGCTGACGTGCATGGTGCAATGTTTTCGCTGCCTGATTCAACCAGTCCGCTGACCGTTCAAATTCTGGATCAATGCCCTGTAAGCCAATCGTTGCTACTTCAGACAATTGCGCCGACAAGCCACTTACTTCTTTTAGCATAGGAGAATGTGCAATTACTTGCTGCAACTTGGCATCGTTAGCCTGCCACAGTTGAAGCATATCTTTGATGTCCTGCAACTTATCAAGTTTACCTGCTTTAAAGTCCTGTACCAAAAATTTAAACTTCAATGCATCTGGCGCATCGGCAGCACAGGCATCGGCAAATTTCTGGAATGAAAAATAGCTGTTGTACATCGTCCCCATAGGATTTCGGGTATAGCCTTTCATTGGCTCGGACACCCGCACCAAAGTATGCAAAGCGTTCGTTTCCTGCCCATTGGCCAACAATCGAATAATTCCTTCACGTGATTTAATATGCTGAAGGCCTTCAATTTCCAGCTGATGACTCACGATATCCAATCGTCGGTACATGTCCCGTACATCGCGAACATCTGCCGCAGACCATAAACGCTCCGCCACTGCGGCTGTTCTTGGCCATACACGACTCTCCTGTGTTGTAGCTGTTACAAGCTCCGACCACATGGTTGCTTCACCACCAAGAATCAAATCCTTCTCTTTCTGCGAAGTCAGCTGCTTTGGCATCACATAAGTATTGTAATGATCTTCCGCAGAAAATAATAAATCCAAATAAAAACCGTTCGACAACACCGTTGGGTAACCTGCCTGTACCGCCGTTACCAAACTCTCTCCTGGTCCTTTGCCTTCGTTTTCTCCTCTCCAGGAATGGATTACCGCAGTTGTCGGAATTTCTGGATTCTGAATTTCTTCCCAACCCATCATTTTCTTGTTATTCTTTTGAAGGATCTTCTCCACTTTCAGGTTAAAATAAGCTTGCAAGGCATGATTATCCTTGATGTTATTTTTTGCCATAAAAGCCTGAATTGAGGGGTTGTGTGTCCAGTGGTGCCCTTCATTTTCATCACCACCAATATGGAAATAAGGATCAGGAAATAGCGCGGCCATTTCAGTAAAAAGAGTATTCAGAAATTTATAGGTCGCTTTATTGGTAGGGTCAAGGGTTGGGTCAAAAATACCCGCATTTACCTCCCGCTGATAAGCGGTGGCGTTTTGGTCAGAGCCCAATGATGGGAAAGCCTCCAGAATTGCCGTGGCGTGACCAGGAACATCAAACTCAGGCATCACACGAATTCCGCGATCTGCAGCGTATTGAATAATCTCTTTGATCTGCTGTTGTGTATAAAACTCCCCATCGGAAGCCTTTGCCGTAAGCTGTGGGAATTTCTTGCTTTCAATTCTCCAGGCCTGATTATCCGATAGGTGAAAGTGCATCACATTCATTTTCACAAAGGCCATTCCGTCGATATTCCTCTTGATGACATCCATCGGCATAAAATGGCGGGCGGCATCAATCATCAGCCCTCTCCATACAAACCTTGGCGCATCTTCAACCGTCATGGCCTGAAAATAATAGCCGTTGGCATCAGATTTCACCAACTGGCTCAAAGTGGTAAGCCCGTGCATGGCTCCCAAATCTGTTGGGGCGGTCAATATTACCTTTGAAGGCGTAATTTCGAGCGTGTAGCTTTCATCCTCTCCTACTTCAAGGGTACCTGTGCGCTGTACGTTCACTTGCATGGGAAAGGCGGCATCGGCGGTAGCCTGACGGACAAACTGCTGGGGAAACCAAAGTCCTGTACGGTGATCAAGACCTCTGAGGAAATGGGTCGTTGCTTTTGAAAGTCGTTCTCCACCACCATTAATGGCAATTTTGAAAGACTGTTCCAATCGGTACTGTCCCTGGTCAATTTTTACACTTTGTGGTAATGGCATAACATCGACTGGGGCATTTTTCGATAGGCCGATATAGGGCACCAAGGCGATGAGCAATAGGAGGAGAAAAAACTGTCGCATGTGATAATTTTTATTTTCTAAAAAAAGAGCTTCTTATTTTTAACAAAAATAAAAAATATAGCCCAATAATTAAGCATAAATTATAAATAAATGCCTGCTATAGAAAATAAAAAGAAAAAACACCCCACCAACCCCTCAACTTACAATTAAAAAGGGCTTAAATAATCGCTGAAATTAATTATTACTGTTCTGAACCAGATGAAAAGTGAAATTATCTTTGGAAAACTTCTCACAGCAAGATTTCATCCAATGGCCTATTTCATTCATGTCTCGGCCTTTTTTGATTTTAGCCCTGAAAAGTCGAAGATCCACACCTTCCAAAACGCCATCGGTAGCCAAAAAGAATACATCACCTTTCTGAACCTCCGCCTGATAAACATCTGCCTGGGTTTTTTCTCCACGAAGAGAAACGCTACGGGTAATTACATTCCTGCCTGGCCAAACCTTGCCTTCTTTTTCGGAAATGACCCCAGCGTCAATGAGGTTCTGAACCATCGAATGGTCTTTGGAGCGGTAAACCTGCTCGCCGTTCTCGGAAAAATGATAAAATGGGGAATCGCCAACCCATGCCACAATCACCTGATCCTGCACCCATTGCGCAACCACCACAGTGGTGCCCATTTGCTGTGTTGCAGAGGAAGAAAATTCCGATCGAAAATCAAGCTCTGCGCGTTGAATTTCGTGCTGCAATTCCTCAGCAAGCCAGGGGGCATTATTGGTTCTCCATGCCGTGGCAATATGTTCAGCAATATACTTGGAAGCTTCCGCGCCTCGTTCAGCACCACCAACACCATCACAAACCACCAGCAATCGACCATAATCATTGGATTCCTCCGTGAAGTAGTCTTCATTGGCGCTACGCTTTCCCACTCCAGTACAAGCATATGCATGGGGATTTGCAAATGTGGGAAATAAAGACTTATTCATCAAACTCAAGATACGGGTGCTTACAAACATAAAAATATAGCTCTAACATATATATATGAGCAATAAATTCACAGAAACCACATCTTTTTTTTTACAATAGCCATTTATTTTGACTGATTTTAAGGAAAACTAAGGCTATAGGGTAATTGGTGCTATTTTATGAATGTTTTCCGTATCTTTACTTGTTCAATCAATATATATGATGGAAAAGACCATGCAAACAGGGAAACGCCCGATCACCGATTGGCTGCCAATCACCAGAAAAGAAGCACTCTCGCGAGGGTGGGATGAAATTGATGTTGTGCTGATTTCAGGGGATGCATATGTGGATCACCCCTCTTTCGGAGCGGCGGTTATCGGCAGGATGATCGAGGCCGAAGGTTTACGTGTCGCAATTGTTCCGCAACCCAACTGGCAGGATGACCTGCGCGATTTCAAGAAATTCGGGAAGCCGCGTTTGTTTTTCGGGGTTACTGGTGGCTGCATGGATCCTATGGTTAATCATTATACCGCCAACAAACGCCGCCGATCCAATGATGCCTATACCCCTGGAGGTGAAGCGGGATTCCGCCCCGATTACGCTACATCGGTTTATACGAGAATCCTGAAAGATTTATATCCTGACGTGCCCGTGATGATCGGTGGAATCGAGGCCTCTTTGCGTCGTGTAACCCATTATGATTACTGGCAGGACAAACTTTTACCGTCGATTATGGCCAGTAGCAATGCCGACCTGTTGGTGTACGGTATGGGGGAGCAACCCCTTCGTGAAATTATCCGACTGGCAAAAAAAGGCGTGCCTTTAAGTTCGATGCATAATATCCCTCAAACAGGAATTATGCGACCTATTGAAGAGCCTTTACCGATCAATAAAGGGTGGGAAGACCAACAATTGCATTCTCATGAATTATGCTTGAAAGACAAACTGGCCTATGCTGCCAATTTCAAACATATTGAGCAGGAAAGTAACAAGCTGTATGCAAAGCGGCTCATCCAGCCGATTGGCGAACACCACCTGATCATGAACCCGCCATATAAAACCATGACGCAGAAGGAAATGGACAAATCGTTTGATATGCCCTTCACCCGCCTGCCGCATCCGAAATATGACAAACGGGGGGTAATCCCTGCCTGGGAAATGATCAAGTTCTCCATCAATATGCACCGTGGCTGTTTTGGGGGCTGTTCGTTCTGTACCATTTCTGCACATCAGGGGAAATTTATCGCCAGCCGTTCACAAAAATCCATCATGAAAGAGGTGGAACAGGTAACAGAAATGCCTGACTTTAAAGGCTATATTTCTGATATGGGTGGCCCTTCAGCCAACATGTATAACCTGAAAGGGATAGATCAGGCGATTTGTGACAAATGTGTCAGCCCATCGTGTATTCATCCTGTGGTGTGTTCCAACCTCGACACCAACCACCAGAGTATGGTCGATCTTCTGAAAAAGGTGGATCAGCACCCGAAAGTAAAAAAAGCCTTTGTGGGCAGTGGTATCCGCTATGACCTGCTTGTGAAGAGTTTCAATAAAAATGGCGACAACAGCCTCGATAAATACCTCGATCAGGTGATTGGCCACCATGTATCTGGCCGTTTGAAGGTAGCCCCTGAGCACACCTCCGACGATACCCTGAAGCTGATGCGTAAACCTTCTTTCAAACACTTTCATGAGTTCAAGAAGAAGTTTGACCATTATAATGAAAAGCATGGTTTGAAGCAGCAGCTTATTCCCTATTTCATCTCCTCGCACCCTGGTTGCAAGGAAGAAGATATGGCGAATTTGGCGGCAGAAACCAAAAATATGGGCTTCCAGCTTGAGCAGGTACAGGATTTTACGCCAACCCCAATGACGGTGGCTACGGTTGCCTATTATGCAGGAGTTCACCCTTATACGCTTAAACCGATTTACACCCCAAAAACCAAAACAGAGAAATTGGCACAACATCAGTTTTTCTTTTGGTACAAATCGGAAAAACGCGAAGGTATCCGTCGTCGATTACGGGAGTTGAACCGAGAAGACCTCGAGGCTATTTTGCTCAAAGGTCCTGTAAAATCGAAAAACGACCGACCGTCGAAATCACCTGTGCGCAATAAAAAGAAATCGGATATGCACCAGGCATTTGTAAGTGCAGATGGGTCATCAGAATCATCTTCAAAAACGCGGAACGGGAAAAAACGCTCGACTACTGGCGTAAGAGATGGGAAGTCAAGAGCAAAAACAACCCATAATGGCGGAAAATCTTACAAGCCTAATAGCAAAAGAAAGTCCCGAAGATAAACCAAAAACAAAAAAACTGAAGCGTAATTTTTAATCGATTTACGCTTTAGTTTTTGAACAAAAAAAAGTCTCCTATTTTAAGGAGACCTCTACTGAACCCAAAATAAACTATTAAGTTTAATTTTTTGTCTGACCGAATATTTCGTCAGTCTTATCGTAAATGATAATTGCCTTGGACAAGCAACTATCGGCTTGGTAACAGCGTTACCGAATGTTTTTATCGACCTTTTAGAATGGATGTTGGTCGATTGATTAGTTCGATTTTTATCGAATGGCTTTTTGTTGTTAATTCAATATACAATAAATAATTACAAATTTTTCAATCTTCAATAATAATCAATGCTCAAAACCGAACAATGACGACGATAAATTGTGAAGATTAAAAAATATGACATGAATTAATTATTTATATTTTTAACCTAAATCATTATATCGCGATCGGGTGAAAATATTTTACTATGTTAACAAATTGTTAAGAAATTAATTAATCTGAAAAAGTTTTGCATTTAAAAGCACACTCGGCAAAATTGGATCGGAAGTCAAATAAAAAGAAGATGACAGAGAAGAAATTAAATCAGGTGGCTGAGCAGGAAGTCCGTCAGTTAAGAAGATTCATTAAAGAGGGACACGTTCCAAAGGAGTCCGTAACCATGGAGTTGTTTGTGGAAACCGTTTCTGAAGATCGCAATGTTCCCCGCGAACAAGCTGCCAAACTCGAAGAACGTTTAGCCTTCTGGATGAAGGAAATTGGCTTTGAACTTTAAGTTGATGAAATAAAAAAGGGGTTTCCAATAAGAATGGAAGCCCCTTTTTTTGCGACCGCTTTCAAGCTGATTGTAGCCATTTTATAAATTTCAGCACCTCAATTGAGGCGTTCATGCCTGATCCTACTTCATATCGCGCTGGCGAACGGCTTCAAAAGTAACGACGGCTGCCGCTACTGAGACATTCAGCGAATCGTTAATGCCCCGCATCGGGATCACGATATTTTGGTCTGACTCCTCTGCCCATAAATCAGTAACTCCCCAAGCCTCAGAACCTGCAATAATTGCACACGGACCTTTATAGTCCTGCTCATAATAAGGAGCCGCCGCTTCAATATGTGTTACATAAATTTTGATGCCCTTTTCCCTGAGGAACTTAATGACATTCTCGGAAGTGTCAAAAGCCACAGGCATCGAAAAAATACAGCCCACCGAAGAACGAATAGCATTTGGATTGTATAAATCCACCTGAGCGTCCGCCATAATAACGGCTGAAACGCCTGCGGCATCTGCGGTACGAAGCAAAGCCCCCAAATTTCCAGGCTTCTCCATTCCTTCACAAACCATCAGCAAAGGATTTTCGCCCAAAGGTAAATCTTCCAACTGCTGCGAACGCATCTTTACAATGCCCACCATCTCGCTGGTACCTTCCCGATAAGCAATTTTTGAAAATACATTATTAGAACACGCCAACCATTGCGGGCGCAAACCCTTCGCTGTACAGCATTGCTCTACGGCTGTCAGATGTTCCTGCACCGTCTTTTCTTTCGAATAATACAGCTCCTCAACTACCAGCCCATTTTCAATGGCAAAAGTAACCTCCTTGGTTCCCTCAACAACAAACAGCTGATTCTTCTTCCGCTCCCGAGATTTGGACTGCAACTTAATCAGTCGTTTTATCCTCTCGTTCGATGGCGCATTAATTTCAATATGCATGGATTCCTTTTATACTAAGATCATTCTCGATTTTCACAAAGGTCGCTGAAGTTGCCCTTAAACGCAAATCTGAAACACCTGCATTTTTTGTTCAGTGCACAACAGCTTATCATACATTGTACTTTCTTAACGGAAATATATCCTTATCTTTGCAGGAAGATTTTAGGCTTTTCCAAGATGCGGAAAAGCCTAAAATCTACATATTTCATTATAACACATTGCACATATATGTCTGTATATTCACTGAATAAGGCCGTTTGGAAGGATTATGAATTGATCGATTCTGGAGATTTTGAGAAGTTGGAACGTTTTGGTCAGATGGTACTTTGGAGACCTGAACCACAGGCGGTTTGGTCGAAACAACTGCCCCTATCAGAATGGAAAAAAAGACATCATGTGCGCTATATCCGTTCCAAAACACCAGGCATCAAGCTGACAAGCGAAAAAGGAATTTGGGAGAAAACACCCAAAGCGCAGGAGGAATGGCCGATCACCTATCATGGCTCAGAGTTCCATTTCAAACTGAAGTTACAACTGACCTCCTTTGGCCATGTAGGGCTTTTTCCTGAACAGTCTGACAACTGGGAGTATATCTACAAACAGGTAAAGGCACATTCAGAAACCAAACCTAAGGTCCTGAACTTATTTGCCTATACGGGTGGCGCTTCGCTGGCTGCTGCGGCAGGTGGTGCATTTGTTTCCCACCTCGATTCGATCAAAAAAACAGTAACGTGGGCCAATCAAAACCGACAACTGAATGACCATCTTCCAGAAATGCGCTGGGTGGTTGAGGATGCCCTGGCTTTCGTAAAGCGTGAAGCACGTCGTGGAAACAAGTACCACGGAATCATTCTTGACCCTCCTGCTTACGGTCGTGGCCCTAAAGGAGAAAAATGGGTATTGGAAGAGCAAGTGGACGATTTGGTAAAGAGTGTTGCACAGATTCTCGAAGAAGAATGCTTTGTCGTTCTGAACCTGTATTCAATGGGCCTTTCGGCGGTAATTATCCGCAACCTGGTGAGAATGCACATTAAAGGATCTCTGGAAATTGAGCTGGGCGAAAACGTTGTGCCCTCAAGCACTGGCGCAGAATTGCCTTTGGGGACCTTCCTGCGTGTATCAAAAAAGAACTAAAATTTTTTACCGACTGAATTATGAACAGAACACGAGCGCAAGAGTCGCGAGCGGCTATCGAAAAATTATATGTCATGATGCGCCACCTATTTATGCGTGGCTTTTACAAACCATTGGGAGTATCTGGAGAAGCATTGCGCTCTGCCCTGCTTTCCTTACGCCCAGAAATTTACGGGGTAATTGCCGATCCTGAGAAGGTGGAGCTGAATGGTTTGGCTTATGTGATTGAACGACTGCCGAAAGGCATTGAGCAATGTCGCTTTATAAAACTGACAGCCGACGAAGGTTATGCGGAATCCAAATTCCCGACGATTATTCCTTCAAAACGCCGACGCCGCTGTTTCCGCATCGATAAGGAAACCATGTACATTGAGGTTACCCGTGGCCGAAGTGAGATCTATGACATCCTGACCCACCTGACCTTCCTTTATGTGGAAGCGGACAAAATCCGCAGATATGCCCTTGACGACAAAGGCAATGTTACCCGCCAATGGGAAAAGCTTGCTGAAATTGCCCATGGGGATGTCCGCATTACAGATGAAAACAAAGAAAAAGCACTTGTTTACCTGTCGGGAATGCTGGGGCGCACTTTCCATGAAACACAGGCGGCCTATACAAGATTCGAAGAATCGAGTGAGGATCACAATGGTTTGTTCAAAGTCATTTACAGCCTTGGAAAACAAGCGATTGAAGAAACAAACGGGAAAAAATTACGCCAGGTGAGTTTCACGCCTGCATTGCGGGAACGAATTGGCCACCATATTCATGGGTCGGTTTGGGCTCAAAACATCAAACGAACCTTAAAAGAACACGGACTTATTGACCGTCCTATTCATATCATCAGTGCCAATCTGCACTCGGTAATGAATAGCCTGTACGCCTATCCGGCACTTGCTGCGGCCAAAGAAAAAACAGGTTCTATCCTCGAAATGGCCACAGCACTGAGCAAGTCAAATGCCAAGCGCAACCAAAACCTGATCAGGGAATATGCTGAAGCCAATGGATTATTGGAAATCCCTGATTCTTCAGGTACCAATATTGGTGTTCAGCTGATTGATACGCAGCAACTCAAATGGAAATCCTTGAGCCCAGAGATCAGCCGATTGGATACAAAATCACAGAAAGCTGCACCTGTTCTTTTGGTGATGGATTATGCATTTGGGGAACAGGCATTCGAAACGGTGGACGAACTGGTGAAGCCTTATAAAGAAGATGGACAGGTCATTCCACTGGATATTCAGTCGGTTAATATTATGGGTAAGGCTGGCATTCTGACAGGTGGCAAAGGAGATATTATGATTCCTAACGCCCATGTTTTTGAAGGTACCGCGGATAATTATCCTTTTGACAATGACCTAAGCATTGAAGATTTCAAGGACGATCAGCTTCCTGTATATGCAGGCCCGATGATCACCGTTCTGGGAACTTCTCTGCAAAATAAAGATGTGCTTTCGTATTTCCGCCATTCATCATGGAAGGCTATTGGCCTGGAGATGGAAGGTGCCCATTATCAAAAAGCGATACAGGCGGCCTCAAAAATCCGTTGCACAATTAACAGTGATGTCGTACTGCGCTACGCATATTATGCTTCTGATAATCCATTGCATACGGGCTCAACGCTCGCAAGCGGGCCTTTGGGCGAGGTAGGCGTACGACCGACCTACTTGATTACTGTAAAAATTCTGAATAAAATTTTCGAAAGAAAATAGAAATATGGACAAGCAAGGATTCTCCTATCATATCCTTAATAGTATTTCACAAAGCCCACTGTTGCACGACGAAGGTCTACACAACAGTGTGGCCTTTCAAGTGGTGGCCACCATCATGATTTTCGTGGTGGCTTTCGGCTTGGGGGAAATTAACCGCCGACTGATTTTCCGCCCGATAATCCACCTGATCTACCAAAGAGATAAGGACCTGCCCAAGAAGCTCGCCGAGCTGAAATTACTGCGGTTCATCTCCTTCTTTACCAACATTACCATCGTTTATTTACTGGTCGGTAATATCCCCTCTTTACTGGATACCATTCAAAATTTTATCGCCAAGCTCTCCCTGGTGATGCTGTTATTTTTGGGGACCCGTCTGGTTACGCTTTTCCTTGAATTGGCAGACTATAAATACGCCCAGAAAGCGATGCAGAAGCAGTCGTCTTTCAGTGGTTACATTGGAGTGCTGAGCTTCTTCATGTATCTGGTCGCCTTTATTTTCTCTTTGTCGATCATCATTAATGAATCACCTTTTGCCCTCCTGACAACCCTTGCGGGTTTTACGGCCCTGTTTTTATTGGCATTCCGCGATACCATTATGTCTATATATGCATCGGTGGTCATTACACACGGGCAGCTCGTTGAAGTTGGCGACTGGATAGAAATGCCTTCTGACGGGGTTGATGGTGAAGTGGATGAAGTTAGTCTGAATGTGGTAAAAGTCCGAAACTGGGATAAAACCATCATGACTTTTCCGACCTACAAACTTGTGGGTGGGACTTTCAAAAACTGGCAGGGAATGCGACGGTTGGGCATCCGCCGAATCAAGAGAATCATTCTCCTTGACATGAATTCGATCCGCTTTCTGAGTGAATTGGAAGTCAATCAGATTAAATCGCAAATTCCATTGCTGTCGGATATGAAGATCAAGGATGACCTTCACAGCTTTAATGCCGTTCCGCAGGACCCGATTACAAAATATGTTTCCAACGTAACGCTGTTCAGAAATTATATGGTTCAGTATTTACATGCTCATCCAAAAATTTCGAATCGGGGAATGTTGCTGGTGCGCGAAAAAGAGCCAAGTCAAAATGGCCTGCCAATAGAGATCTATTGTTTCTCCGACAGATCCGACTGGGTTTATTATGAAAATTTACAATCCTCCATTTTTGATCACATCCTTTCGGTGGTCGCTCTTTTTAAATTAAGAGTCTATCAGCGGGATCAGTCGTGGCAAAATGGGCTGCAAGGGACCTCTTCAGAAATATTCTGGGAAATGCCCAACAAACCGCATGGTTATAGCGATATCGACACCTTTAAAAAAAGATAAGTACTTAAAAGCACGGGCGGAATACCCCAAAAAGCAGTTTTTCTTACCTCTCAAAGTCCTTCGGGACTTTTTTTTATCCCCCATTAGCTTGGTTCACCCTTAGTGAAACACTTTTCATCCCGAATACAAAGGAGGCTAAACATAAAGTTTTCAAGTAGGTTAGTAAGGATAGTAATAACGCATTCTATTCGAACATCTTAACCTGCAATTTATGATTCAGAAAAAACAATTGCTCTCCGTTAATTATGCGATTGTAAACTATGAACAGGCTTCTGATCACTTGATTGAAAAGGCTAAAACCCGTACCTCATACGGAGTTTCTGCCTTGGCCGTTCATGGGCTCATTGAGTCTTACTGGGATCGCACACTGAGTGAACAAGTCAATAAAATTCCGCTGGTTGTTGCTGACGGGCAACCCATTCGATGGGCACTTAACAGCATATATGGCACTGGCATGAAAGATCGGGTCTATGGCCCGACCCTGACTCTTCACGTGCTTGAAAAGGCGAATCGCGATCATTTAAATGTTTACCTGTACGGCAGCACGGCCAGTACTTTGAAGCAATTTCAGGCATTTATCCATAAAACATATCCCAACGTACACATCTGTGGCGTGCATCAGGACAGGTTCCGTGATGCCACTGCGGAAGAAGATCTCGAAGACATTGAAAAGATCAATGCTTCAGGTGCTCATGTGGTTTTGGTGGGCAGAGGTTGCCCCCGACAGGAAAAATGGGTGGCGGACCATCTCGGTAAAGTAAATGCCATGATGATGGCCGTCGGTGCTGCATTTGACTTTCACGCGGGAACCCAAAAGCAGGCCCCAAAATGGATGCAAGACAATGGTTTGGAATGGTTCTTCCGACTGACTCAGGAACCCAAAAGGCTGTGGAAGCGCTACCTGACCACCAACAGCACCTTTGTCTATCTTTTTCTTCGTCAAAAGTTTTTCGCTTAACCAACATATAATAACAACTCACATCATGAAAGCAGTTTTAATCACAGGCGCTGCGGGCCTGATAGGAAGTGAGGCCGTGGCCTTTTTTGCTGATAAATTTGACACCGTTATAGGTGTTGATAACAACCTGAGAAAATATTTCTTTGGGGAGGCAGGTTCCGTAGAATGGAATCAGGCACGACTGAAGGAAAAATATCCCAACTACAAACATGTAAATCTGGATATTCGCGATCAGCAGGCGCTGGAGGAACTCTACAAGGAATATGGCACTGACATTGATCTGATTGTCCATACAGCGGCACAACCAAGCCACGACTGGGCAGCCAAGGAGCCATTTACAGATTTTACAGTGAATGCCAATGGCACCCTGAACCTTTTGGAGTACACCAGGCAGTATGCCCCAGAGGCCGTATTCATCTTCACCTCAACCAATAAGGTTTATGGTGACACGCCCAACTATTTACCCCTGATAGAGCTCGAAAAAAGATGGGAAATTGTGGAAACACACCCATATTTCGATCATGGGATCGATGAAAATATGTCGATAGACCATTCAAAGCACTCTTTGTTTGGCGCTTCGAAGGTTGCCGCCGACGTATTGGTACAGGAATATGGTAAGTATTTCGGAATGAAAACAGGTGTTTTCAGAGGTGGATGCCTAACTGGCCCCAACCATTCAGGTGCTAAACTGCATGGATTCCTGAGCTACTTGATGAAATGTGCCGTGTCTGGTGATCATTACACAATTTTCGGCTACAAAGGCAAACAGGTTCGGGATAACATCCACGCGCACGATTTAGTCAATATGTTCTGGCATTTCTACCAAAACCCACGACAAGGAGAAGTTTATAATGCTGGCGGTGGCCGCCACTCCAACTGTTCAATGATGGAGGCCATTGAAATCTGTGAAGGAGTCACAGGTAAAAAAATGAACTACTCTTATTCTGACGATAACCGAATCGGGGACCACATCTGGTATGTCAGTGATTTAACAAAATTTAAAAACCATTATCCAGATTGGCACTGGAAATATAACCTTGAGGATATTCTCAATCAGATTCACACTGGGATTACCGTGCGGGTCTAACAGAAAGAGCGATCAAATGATCGCTCTTTTTTTATTTTTCTATTTCCAGTTTTTCGCTGCCCAATCCTTACGAGCCTGCTCATCTTGGAAAGTCCAGGCTAAAAAGCGGGTACGCTTCTGCCCTTGCATCATTTTTATTTCTCTAAAATCTGCCACACCCACTTTTTTCAACTGCTTTTTAAGGTCAAAAATATGGTCTTTTTGCGACACCAATGCACTGAACCACAGCACTTGATCTTTATGGTTTAAGCTTTCCTTAATCATGAATTTCACAAAAAGCAACTCACCTCCAGGTACCCAAAGTTCGGCATCCTGACCACTGAAATTCCTTTTGGGTAAAACGGGCTTATCACGATGAAGCTTCTGCCACTTTTGAATATTGGCCTTTTCTGCTTCCGCCTCTGAACTGTAAAAAGGAGGATTACACATGGTGAAATCGTAACACTCCCCTTCACGGATCACCCCTTTGAAATACTGCTTAATTGCTTTTTGATGCACTAATTTGATTGCAGAAGGACCAAGGTCGTTCGCCTTCAAGATACTTAACCCATGCTGAATAGAGGCCTGACTTTGTTCTGAAGCAACAAATGACCACTGAAACAACTTTCGGCCAATGATCGGGTAAATCAAACTTGCGCCAGTTCCAATATCAACGCCCTTAACTTTATCAGTAGGAATCACTCCTTCGTTGCATTCTGACAACAAATCGGCCAGATACAATACATAATCGGCACGGCCTGGTACAGGTGGCACCAAATTATTGCGAGGAATATTCCAGTCACTGATCTCGTAGTGCGCCTTGATCAGTGCGCTGTTTAAAGCTCTTACCGACAAATCATCGCTGAAATTAATGGTCTTCAAACCATTTTGTTTGGTAATCACATATTTTGACAACGAAGGATCTTTTTCCTCCAAAAGGTCAAAATCATAACCATCTTTATGGGGGTTCGAAGGATGGTGAGGTGGCAATTCTACCACACCATTTTTCGATTTTTTCTTATTTTGCATCATGCAAGTTACGATTAAGTTTGCTCCTATTCAATCTTTTATCCAATACTTGAACAAGGTCAATGATTCATCTCGGTTAACCCCTTTAAACTGACGGATGTTTATCAAAAGCCTGATGGACATTTTTGCCTACCAAATTCGGAACACCGTCAAAATGGTAAAGCAAGGAACCTATTCGGTATTTTTGAGCCCCTCGAAAACATTCATTTCCATTTTCCACAAGCACTCGAATGGCAACACCCTGATTATCTGCAAGTCCTAAAAAGATCAGTTTGGGCTATTGTAATGGTATAAATATTGATATTCATTAATTCGAATATTCGATTGATAAAAATTTAAATTCAACAATTTCCCTTTTATCTTTGGTAACCTACTTTTCTGAAAATCCTATGGGAGCTTAGGCCCTCACTTTTGCAGTTTTAAACCGCAAACAAGCGCTTCTATGTTAAAATTTTCAGGAATAAAATTCGGTCTGTTATCCAAACTACTGCTCGCCATTATCCTTGGTATTGCTATGGGCAGCCTTGACTTTTTGCCGTTGGTTCGCCTAATGGCCACTTTCAATGGTATATTTGGCAACTTTCTGGGCTTCGTCATCCCATTGATTATCGTCGGGTTTATCGCCCCAGGTATCGGTGACCTGGGAAAGGGAGCCGGTAAATTATTGGCCATTACGGCTGGCCTGGCCTACCTCTCTACTGTTTTTGCAGGCAGTCTGGCGTGGCTGATCAACACCTTGGCCCTTCCCTCTTTACTTCAGGGAAATGTCTTCAGTATCGGAGAACAACAGGAAGCCGTTATTGCCCCATTTTTCAAGGTGGATATGCCTCCCCTAATGCCCGTGATGTCTGCACTGCTTTTGGCTTTTATCTTAGGCTTGGGTATTACGATCCAAAAAGGGAATGCGATCAAGAATGTGATGAAGGAATTTCAGCTGATTATTGAAAAGATCATCTCGACGATCATCATCCCATTTTTACCGCTGCATATTGCGGGGATCTTTGCACAAATGACCTATTCAGGACAGGCAGCGATGATCCTGTCAGTATTTATAAAAGTGTTTGCCATCATCTTTGCCTTGCATATGCTGATGCTTTTGATACAGTTTACGGTAGCTGGAGCGCTCACAAAGCAATCGCCCTTTAAGCTGATCAAAAATATGTTGCCCGCTTATTTTACCGCCATTGGTACACAATCCTCTGCGGCAACCATTCCTGTAACCTTAAAACAAAGTCTGAAAAACAAAGTCAGTGAAGAGGTCGCCGACTTTGCCGTTCCTTTATGTGCAACCATTCACTTATCAGGTAGTACGATCACCATTACCTCTTGCGCCATGGCGATCATGATGCTCAATGGTATGCCGACGGATTTCTCACTGATCTTCGGCTTTGTGATGATGCTCGGCCTGACGATGATTGCCGCACCTGGTGTGCCAGGTGGTGCCGTGGTTGCCGCTCTTGGCTTGTTGGAAGCCATGCTGAATTTCTCTTTACCATTGACTTCCCTGATGATGGCACTGTACATGGCACAGGACAGTTTCGGTACGGCCTGTAATGTAACGGGCGACGGGGCGATCAGTATCATGGTGGATAAGCTGAATAAACAGAAGGGAGAAAAAGTGCCAACAAAACAAATAGAAGACCTTCAGAGCGTATAAGTTACGCAGCCATGGGACTTCACTTGTCACTTATTTTGGGGCGGTCGCACAACTATAATTGCAATTTATCAAACCAAATAAAACTTACTCATGCCCATTTAACCATGGAATGAATTCCATGTCTATTACAAAAAGTCCTTTCAGGACTGGTATGCCAAAGGAACATTTTGTGAAAGCTTTGGCTTTTAAGCCGAAGTAGATAGGTGGCAGAATAAAATTTGGATATTGTTCTTCCATGGACAGTTACACAACATTCCTACAATGAAATATTAAAACACAAAAAGCACCGAACAAAATGCTCGGTGCTTTACTTATTCTTGTCTTGAAAACCATCTATGGTCAAGAAATATTTCTGTTAGTGTTTTGCTACTGCATAATGAGTCTGTTGCAAATTAGGGTTAGCCAAAACCTTATCTACTGGAATAGGCATCCAAAACTGTGGGCTTCCCGCCTGCGCAGAGGCAATATCCATTAGATGACCATCACTTGAATTTAACGCTTGAGAAGTTGTTGCCAAATGATTTCTTCTTAAATCAAACAAGCGGAAACCTTCAAATGCCAATTCCTTACGACGCTCTGTCAACACTTCATTCAAAGTACCTGTTGCTTTTGGAGGCGTAACACCTTCCTCAAATCGTTGTGCTCGAAGCTGATCAAGAATTGCCGCCGCTTCAGCCGTTTTGTTCAACTGCGCCAAAGCTTCTGCTTTATTCAATAATACTTCAGCATAGCGAAGGATTTTTGGAGCTGTTAAGCCAAATACACCACTTGCTTCTTTGAATTTTTCTGGGAACACATATTTAATGGTATCACCTGCAGAAGACAAATGGTATGCCTTTCTCATGAAATCGTCACGAACATCTCCTTTTTTGAAGACTGCCAATAGCGTTGGGTTCGCACAGAATGCGTTGTATCCGTCATGAAGGTAAAGGTTCCCCTGATTATTGGTTCCATTGGAATTATCTGCGGTTACGCCAAACTCAAAGATTGTTTCGTCCGCTGAATTTTGACCATTGAAATAATTCAAAAAATCTTTCGCTGGTACCAAAGAAACGCCTGTTACCTTATCCGCATTCTTTACCACCTCTTCCAAAGCCTGCTCTTTTGTCAAGCCATTCACTTTTCCTGCTTCCTCATCAGCAATAAAAAGGTAAACACGGGTTCTCAAAGCATAAACCGCATTTACGGTTGGGTGCTGAACATCCGTAGTATTTTTGATCATGGTCTCGGCTTTGGCCAAATCAGCCAATACTTGCGCATAGATCTCCTCAGGTGTTGCATTTTTTGGTTGGAAAGCTTTGGTTTCCTCGCTATCGTTGGTCATTACTTTATTTACCAACGGCACACCCCCATAATTCTTCACCAATTTGAAATCTGCCAAGGCGCGAAGAAAATAAGCCTGACCTTTAAGGTCCTGAAGTTGAGCATCGTCCTTAAAGAATGATGGCGCTGTTTCCAGGATAAAGTTAGCTGATTCAACGACCTGATAAAGTCCCAAATAGGGTTTCAAATCACAGTTAGCTGGAGAACTTGTCAGGTTAACTCTATTGGTAAATCTTCCTGATGTGTTCCATGAAGGAACAACATTATCCGTTCCAATATCTGCGCCGTAATATTCATTACGTCCATAGAGGTTTTCATTCCAGAGTTTGGAAATCGTTCCATCCAATAATTCGCTTGGATTTTCACGGATACCATCTGCCTTTTTTGCAAAATTTGGATCCAAGTCCAAGTTACAAGAAGTCAAGCCCAGGGCCATTGCAGCCAATGCCCCCAGAAAATATGTTTTAATATTCATTATACGCTCAGCTTAGAATTTAACATTAACACCTGCAGACACCAAACGTCCTTCTGGGTATTCATAGAAGGTAGCGCCGTTATCAACAGTTGTTGGGGTGTACCCACTGAAGTTTGACCATGTAAACAAGTTTTGACCTGATACATAAAAACGAACACTTGACAATTTCAATTTATTCGCTGTCGCTTGAGGCAAACGGTAACCCAATATAACATTACGCAACTGTAAGTAATCACCATCCTCTAAAGTACGGGTAGAAGGTTGATTTCCTCCTCGTGATCCCCAGGCAGGGCGGAAGGCAATATCTCCAGGTTTTTCCCAGCGATTTGTATTTGCTGCAGCCACCTGATTATCCAAATAGTTTCCGTCAGAATCAGCATAATCCAGTGTGCTGTTCAAGATTTTATTACCCCCACGGAAGTTGAACATAAAGCTGAAATCGAACTGTCTAAAAGAGAAACTGTTGGTAATACCACCATTCCAGATCGGCATGGTACTCCCAGCATCAATTTGATTTGCCTCGCCATGAACGGTCGTTGCTACTCGGCCATTTGGCGCATAGAATAGCGATGAACTTTTCTGTACCGTCTCTTTAGTGATAGGTGCATTTTCATTCACATACCAGGCAGGCTTACCTGTCTGAGGTTCAGCACCCATCCATTCTTGCAAATAGAAACGATTGTAAGGCTGACCTTCAATTGTTCTGTAAGAGTTGGTAATCATTGGAGCATTCAACGTCAGCACCTCATTCTTATTGTAAGAGAAGTTCAAACTGGTATTCCAGGTAAACTTATCCATTTTAAGGTTTTGGGAATTAATGGCAATCTCAATACCGCGGTTAACCATTGATCCGATATTGCTTTTAATACTTCGGAACCCACTTGAGGAAGCTAATTGCTGACTCAGCAAGATATCTTTCGACTTTTCACTGTATAAGTCGACGTTTACCGACACACGGTCGATAAGACTGAAATCAAGACCAATATTTGACTTCACTTTTTTCTCCCATGTCAGGTTCTCATTCCCCAATTGGTAGTGGTAAGCTGCAGGATTCCCCAAATAAGTATTATAAGAGAATAAGTTTTGCCAGTTATAGTTACCAATAGAAGCGTTACCTGTTGTACCATAAGAAGCTCTCAGTTTCAAGTCGGTAAAAAGCTTGCTTTTGAAGAAAGACTCATTGGCAATGTTCCAGCTCGCTCCCACCGCATAGAAGTTACCATAGCGATTTTTACTTCCAAAACGCGAAGAACCATCACGGCGCAAAGATAAAGAGGCATAATATATCCCGTTGTAATCATAAGTTGCCTGAGACAACAATGAGAAGAATTTAAAATCATAAGACTTTCCACCGATACCAAATTGATCAGAAGCTGAGCTTGGGTTCTCCAAACCTGAAGGAAGGGATGTTCCTTTCAAGTGGCCCCAGGTATTTGTTTCCGATTGGTACTCAGTACCTGCCATCACGGATACATTGTGCTTTCCGGCGAATGTATGCTCGTAGTTCACCAAGTTAGTAGTGGTGAATGTTCCGCGATTACCAAATGAATTATCTACACGACCATGCGAAGCATTTCCGTCAAAAGTAGAAGGCGCGGTGTATGAGTTAGAGAGCGATCGATTAAATCGATAAGAGTTGGTTGAACTCAAAGAGAAATCATCATTGATTTGGTAATTCAGTTTACCAGAAACACCACCCCAAAGATTATTTCTTTTGTTGTATTTGTTTGCAGATTCATAAAGGAAATTCGCACGAGTTGTATTCATTTCATCGAGACGAGGCAATGGGTTTCCGTGATCGTCACGGCCACTTACCAAAGGAGAGTTGCCATAAGCCCCAGACAATGGAGAAGAGTAAGCCTCTCCTTTACCTGCATTTGTTGTGTTCGACAAAGACAAATCCGTTCCAATATTGAACGATAATTTTTCATTGACTTGATCATCCAAGCTGAAACGGCCATTGATACGGTCAAAATCTGAACCGATCAAAATACCATCTTGCTGAAAATAACCCATTGAGGCATAGTACTTCACGCTTTCATTACCACCATTGGCAGACAATTGGT
Organism: Persicobacter psychrovividus; assembly: GCF_036492425.1. Taxonomy (NCBI): domain Bacteria; kingdom Pseudomonadati; phylum Bacteroidota; class Cytophagia; order Cytophagales; family Persicobacteraceae; genus Persicobacter; species Persicobacter psychrovividus. The sequence goes on along the minus strand of NZ_AP025295.1, from coordinate 272,240 downwards.
AGTCTTGAGTTTTGCCCAAACGGAAAGCTTCATCCACCCAGTCAGTATTTATGCCAGTATCAGGAATACCATGCATCTTGCCGATCGTCGACGCATAGGTAGGGCCGTCCATAAGTTTGAAATTCCCACGGTTGATCTGCGTTACACCGTAACTTCCTGAGAAGTTGAATTTAGTTTTACCTGCTTTCCCTTTTTTGGTCGTGATCACGATCACACCGTTAGAACCACGTGCACCGTAAAGTACAGTCGCTGCTGCATCTTTTAAAACACGGATATCTTCAATATCACTTGGGTTAATAGAGGATAGTGGATCAGTATCTGCACCATTTCCATCAGAAACTACAGGATCTGCACTAACAATCACACCATCGATCACATACAATGGGTCTGCGCTACTGGAGATCGATCCCATACCACGAACACGAATGTTTGCTTTAGCACCTGGCTGCCCTGATGACTGCTGAATACTCAAACCAGTCGCTTTACCTTCCAAGCCATTAGCTACACTTGGGGTAACAATTTCTTTTACATTTTCAATTTTTGGAACGCTGGTCGCCTGGTTCACCTTAGTATAACCGACAATCTCTACCGCCTCCAGTTGTTTGGCATCAGCGCCTAAAACCACATCCATTTTGGATTGATTTCCGATGGTTTTGGTGATGGTTTTCAAACCAACAAAAGAATATACCAAAGCCGCTTTTGGCTGATTGACTTCAAGGGAATAATGACCATCAAAATCGGTAACCGTACCGGTGGTTGTGCCCTTGATCATAACGTTTACTCCTGGGAGCGTTTCTCCCGTATCATCAGTAACCTGTCCGGTTACTATTTTCCCTTGTGCCAATGCCATATTTATGGTAGCCATGGCCAGGAAAAACATCAAAAAGGAAATTTTTCTCATCGCAAAGTGCTTTTCAAGAATTAAAGAATAAGTAGGTTAAATAAACTTCAAAGATCATACTAAACTTGATTGCCCCGAGTCAACGGGTCAATTTCACCTTCCGAATTATCAAATTCATTTTGTGTAGCGTCTTATCAAACAGTGAAATTTATATGGTATTAATTTGATAGAATATTGGGGTATTTAGTAAGAGATTATCACCATTGAATGCTCATTAGTGATAAAAACACAAAATTATCCCTCCTTCTAAAGCACTAAACTAATTGGTCGGAATCGCTTATACCAACTTGTTAAAGACAATTTACACTCCCTTAACTGCATTCTAATTAGCCGCCTTGAAGAGGGATAATTAACAATACCTGATTCACTAAATGCTGAATTAAGAAAAGATTGGCTACACAATAAAAATTGTATTTGACCGATATACATCAGTTTAGGAATAGACTCTCAGAATTCGATAACAAATATTCAATGCATAAATCATAAATAACCAAATATTATTTTGTTATGGCTTTGGGCGTATTTCAAGCATGGAAGATTAAGCCAAAACGATCGTGTGCCTAAGCAAAAATTCGAAATGATGAACGGTATTTTAAAATGACAAATAAAATAAGTGCAAATAGTAATTTGGCATCAGTGGGGGCTGATGAATAAAATGAAGCGCATGAAAAGTAGGAAGCAGGTCGCTTTAAGGCATGTAATAAATCAACTTTCAGGGATCACGCTAATTTCATCAGCAGCAACTCCTGAAAATAAAGGGGAAACTCGTATTCCGTTAAGAAAGTGCCGGGCGATATTCTCCCGTGTGCGATTGAAAAATCCGTGGCCAATAAAAAAGCCTCAACCAAGTGGCTGAGGCTAATTTAAGTGATGCGGTTTATTATTTCAGGTTTTCAGGGTTCAGTCCTTCCAACTCTGGAATTACAAATAATCCATCTTTGCGAATCAAACGGCCATCGAAATACATTTCGCCTCCGCCATATTCCTCACGTTGAATACAAACCAAGTCCCAGTGCACGCTTGAACGGTTACCATTGTCTGCAGACTCATAAGCCTGTCCAGGAGTGAAATGGAATGAACCGCCGATTTTTTCATCAAAAAGAATATCGCCCATTGGTTCCATGATATATGGATTCACGCCAATCGCAAACTCCCCAACAAATCTTGCGCCTTCATCAGTATCAAATACCTTATTGATACGCTCGGTATCGTTGGCCGTGGCTTTGATGATCTTTCCGTTTTCGAAAGTCAGCTGAACATTTTCATACATGAATCCCTGATAAGGAGACATGGCGTTATAAGTAACAGTGCCATTAACCGAATCCTTTACTGGAGCGGTAAACACCTCTCCGTCGGGAATATTTCGCTTACCCGAACATTTCACCGCAGGAATATCCTTGATCGAGAAAGTAAGGTCAGTATTTGGTCCTTTAATATGAACCTGATCTGTGGCTTCCATCAATGTCTGAAGTGCATTCATGGCTTCGTCCATCTTGGCGTAATCAAGGGTACAAACGTTAAAATAATGATCCTCGAAAGCCTCAGTGCTCATTTTCGCCAACTGCGCCATCGAGGCGGTTGGGTAACGCAACACCACCCAGCGGGTCTTAGCCACACGAAGGTCAAGGTGGACTTTCTTTAAAATAGTCTCATTGAAGATTTCTGTCTTTTCATGCGGAACGTCCGTGAATTCGTTCACATTATCACCTGCACGCAAACCGATGTAAGCATCCATATCCCTCATCATGTCAGCTTCGGCCTGCGCCATGCGTTCAAATTGCGCTTTAGTCGCACCCATTCGCAAGCTGCGTTCCACTTCAAGGTCTTTTAATGAAACAAAAGGAAGGGCACCGATTTTATTGGCCTCTTTCACCAAAGCTATGACTAATTCCTTTTGCACACCAAAATTTTCAATCAGCACTTTTTCACCTGCTTTGAGGTCGCAGGAGTAGTTAATTAAATTTTTGGCTAATAGATCTATTCTTGGGTCTTTCATGAGTGAACTATTTTGTTGTTTAAATTTATTTTACGAAAAGAGATTTTTTCAGCCCAAAGCTAAAGAAAGAATTTTAAGTGTGCTTATATTTTAAGCCATAGATTGATATTTTAGTTTAGGTGGTTTGTATGGTTGGAGGTGTTAAGGACCATGATTACCTTGATTTACAGGATTGCCGGGATATATGATAGGGGTAGTGAAAAGCGCCATCCCGTAGAGACGTTATTTTTAACGTCTAACACAGTGCTGATTTTATCTGCTTTCCCGTAGGTTTATTCAAATGGTTGGGTGAGTCGTTCTTCCGAACGCCGGTACATGCATTTCAAATTTAGGTTCGTACCACCTAAAATCTTTGACTTAATAACACGAGACTTGGGGTACGGTGCTTTAGCACAACGGAATTCAATAAATCTAACACAAAATATTTTTCTCAAACTGTAAGGGTACTTCCATCTTGGTTTAAGTATTTTGACATAAAAAAAGAGCCCCATAAGGAGCTCCTTTCCATTTAATGTTAATGATCTTTAACCTCTAATAATGAATTAATTATCTGTACAAATAACCTCTTCGTTGCGATAACCAGTATTGTCTTTGTACCAATCAGGATAGCTTACACCTCCAGATTCAGCCCACGTTTTAAAATAATTATAGGCTTTAGTAATGTCAACTCCTTCTTCCACTACTCGGTAATCATGAATAATATGAATAGCCCACGGATGTTTTTTAGCCGTTTGGTAATAAGCACCACTATCTGGATCTGAAGCGTCTTCCATTGAACCAAAAATATCCATATCGTGGAGCGCCGTAGGTTCTTGATTAAATAGGTGAATTTCATGTTTACGGTCACCATTTTTCAAAATAAAAGGATTATACGGAAAGTTCGTCAATCCAAAATCCTGCACACTCATTGGTCTGGCAAAGAACACCTCAACATTCATAATGTTGTACTCATCTTCAGGCAGGCAATGTCCATATTCACTCATCTGGGTACTTTGATCGTAAGCAATAATGACTAATCGGTTGTCGGGATTGACTTCTGTACCATTTTCATTTAGGTTAATCGCTCCAGTGTTTAGATTAGTACCCGTAATCTTTAATACATGATTAGAGACCATTTTTTCCGGCAACATGATACCAAAGCCATTATCGTAACTCGCTGATCTTGCCTTTTGCTTCAGTTTTATTTCCATTTTAGTGGCTTCTCCATCTGCATTAACATACAGTTTGAAGCGATAATTTACCACCAAATCGTTGAAGTCATAATCTCCTTTAGAAGGCCATAAATCTTCATAGGCAATTGATCCCCAGCCTAATTTACTTGGTCCATAAATGACTGAACTTATTGTTGGATCCTCTGGAAATTCATCTGCACAATCCAGCACACCATCACCGTCTGAATCAACATTTTCACATTCTTCAAGTGTACAAGGAAAAGCGGAGAGGTCATTAATCTTACCAGGCATATTCCCTCTTAAATCGTAAGCACCAGTCGCTTTATCCATCTCAACAAACAAGCTTGGATTATCGGTGGTTCCCATAAACAAACGATCCTTTTGGTCAATGGCTAAAGAGGTTGGTTTAAATGGTAAATTTTCCGCACTGATTCTTTCAGTTTTAATGATCCCATTTACATCATCAATGTCTGTGAATTTATAAAGTCCAGAAAAACAACACATAAAGACCTCACCCTCTAAACTAATCGCAATATCACCTCCGCCAAAAGGTTCTGCCAGACCTTCAATCGTAAATTTCTTTTTGATAGAGCCATCAGCGGGATCAAGAGTGTACATGGTTTGGTTGTCAGCGATCCATAATTCTTTGGTAACATGGTTATATTCCATTCTTGGATACTGGCGGTTGAAAGGGTTACCCTCTGCGATCGTCACCCATTCTTTGGTGTCAAGATCATAATATCGAAGTCTTTCTTCAAAGTTGATATAAACCCTTTTATTATATTTATCGACCGCACAGGCAAAAGACCCTCCATCGGGCATTTGTTGCTCTACGGTACCCCAGTCATAATTATTATCAGGATCAATCGTAAATAATTCGCCATCACCATTCACCCCGTAAATGGTTGGGGTACAATCCAGCATCCGTTGATTATCTGCAGTAAAGGAAATGTTTGTTGTCGGTGTCAGGTCAACTTTTTGCTTAACTTGCTGTCCATTAACAACCTTATTGACCACCAACTCTTTTACGTGAGCAGGAAAGGTCAATGGATAGCTGAAACTATTTTCTCCTTCACGAATAAACCCACGGCCAATTTCGATTTCCTGACCATCCACATCAACAAATGCAATTTCATAAAAAGCACCATTATTAGCCTGCTCATCATTTACATTTAGCGAAATTTGTGTGGTGGTTTCATAGGCAAAACCCTCTGGAACAGTAATGGACTCAAAACCACCATCGGATGGACTCACATCATCTCTTTTAGGAAAACAACTTGCCATCAGCAAAGTGAAAATCAATAGGAATTGGGTAGGCTTCATTTTAAAGTTATTTTAGTAAACAACCTTAATAACGGCCATTTAGCAATACCCAAACATAACAAGTATTATAATCAAGGAACTTGCAATAATTTTAATGCCACAGTGACCTTAATTGAATAAAAGGAGGTTTTAGCAGCTATTTTACAGCTGTATTCAATGTAAGTTTTAGAGGAATTTGAATAAATATATCACAAACAAAAGCCCCATTATTACACTTACCCGCTGTAAATACCCCCATCTGAACCTATGCCTCTTTAGGCTCGATGTATGGTCCCCCTAACCATATTAATACAGCCTTTATAAGTACTTGATCAAAAACAACTTGTATAAAGTGACCGGTGATCAGTGCCTCGTGACTGGTATTATTTGGACTCCAACCACCGATCACAAGTCACCAGCCACCTTTTCTCGGATAAATTCTTAGATCTTTGAAAATTTAAGGCATTCGGCATTATACAAGTTAAATATGACCAAGTACTTATATGAGCTAAAAAAATAAAGCCCCGACCCAAAGGCCGAGGCTTGCAAAAGTAAAAACAAATTATCTTAAAGCTTAGAACAAGTGGCGGTTAACCATTGCTTCAATGAACTCCTGACGGCCAGAAGTACGTGCAGGCTCACCTACGCCAACAGCATGCGTACGCAAATCTTCCAAAGTCAATTTTCCTGCTTCGAAGTCTGCACCGATACCTGCATCAAATGATGCATAACGTTCTTTTCTCAATTTCTTGTAATCAGAGTTTTCAAGGATGTCATTTGCCACCAACAACGCTTTGGCGAACAAATCCATAGAAGAGATGTGTGCGATGAACAAATCTTCCGCCGTGAATGAATTACGACGAATCTTGGCATCGAAGTTCACACCACCGCCTTGCAATCCACCACCTTCAAGGATGATCAACATCGCTTCAGTGATTTCCGACAGGTTGGTTGGGAATTGATCGGTATCCCATCCGTTTTGGTAATCTCCACGGTTGGCGTCAATCGATCCCAACATGCCATTATCAACAGCTACTTGCAATTCGTGCGTGAAAGTATGCCCCGCCAAAGTAGCGTGGTTCACCTCGATGTTCAATTTGAAATCATCCTGAAGACCATATTTATTCAAGAAACCTACTACTGTTTCAGAATCAAAATCATATTGGTGCTTGGTTGGCTCAGCTGGCTTAGGCTCAATGAAGAATGTTCCTTTGAAGCCATTTTTGCGAGCGTAATCACGTGCCATCGTCAAGAATTGAGCAAGGTGCTCTTTCTCACGCTTCATATCGGTATTCAACAAAGACATATAACCTTCACGGCCACCCCAGAATACGTAGTTTTCACCACCCAAAGCGATCGTTGCATCCAAGGCATTTTTCACCTGCGTACCCGCATGCGCCAATACATTGAAATCAGGGTTGGTAGAAGCACCATTCATGTAGCGTGGATTAGAGAATACGTTGGCCGTACCCCACAACAACTTCATGCCTGTTTCTTTTTGCTTCACCTGCGCATGCTCAACGATGCTGTTCAAACGGCGCTCATATTCCGCAATTGAACTGCCCTCATCTACCAAATCGATATCGTGGAAACAGTAATAAGGTGTTCCCAATTTTGACATGAATTCAAAAGCGGCATCCATACGCATTTTTGCGCGCTCCACTGCATCCGTTTTGGCAGCCCAAGGGAACTCACGTGTTCCAGGACCAAATGGATCACCACCCTCACCACAGAAGGTATGCCAGTAGGCGGTAGCAAATTTGAAGTGCTCCTTCATGGTTTTTCCTGCTACTACACGGTTTTCGTCATAATAACGGAATGCCATTGGATTCTTTGAATCCACGCCTTCGAATTTGATTTTATCGATGCCTTTAAAAAATTCACTCATAACTATATCTTTAAAAATGTTTATTATTTCTTTTTTTATGAAAAAGGTGATTTGCGGTGAGTAGTTTACCTACTGATTTTCACCGATTATTTGTTCTCCATTTATTTCAATAAAGCCTTCCAACGCTGATAAGCCTCCTGATATTGGGCACTCATCGCAGTATTGGGCTCAATCAATCCCAGTTTTTCGGTAGAAGCGAAAGCCTCATCAAAAGAAGCAAAATGCCCGTGTCCATAAGCTGCTCCCATCGCTGCCCCACGGCTTCCATCAGTGGCATATAGCTCAATCGGAGCTCCCGAAACGCCTGCAAGCGTATCTCTAAAAATCGGACTCAGGAACATATTCGCCTTTCCCGCACGGATCACCTTCGGATCAATTCCGATTTCCTGCATCACCTCCATGCCGTAATAGAAAGAGAAAACAATCCCTTCCTGCGCAGCACGCAACAATTGTCCTTTTCCATGACGGTTGAAGTCCAATCCATGAATCGAAGCACCAGGGTTTGCATTTTCCAATACACGCTCCGCCCCATTACCAAACGGCAAAATACTCAGACCTTCCGCACCGATAGCGACTGATGATGCCAGCTCATTCATTTCAGGATAAGACAAATCCTTAGCGACATTCTGACGCATCCAGTTATTTAAAATTCCTGTTCCATTGATGCACAATAACACCCCCAGACGCCTTGCGGATTCGCTGTGATTAACATGCGCGAAAGTATTTACCCGTGATTTTGGATCGTATTTCAATTGATCACTTACCCCATAAACCACGCCCGAAGTCCCTGCCGTAGCCGCAATACCCCCTGGTTTCATCACATTGAGAGACAAAGCATTATTCGGCTGATCTCCAGAACGGTAACATACTGGCACGCCCTCCCGAAGGCCGAGCTCTTCTGCCATGGTGGAATTTACACGCACCTGCTCGCCAAAAGTGGGAACAATATCGGGAATCAATGATGGAGAAATACCATACTGTTCAAGCACGATCTCCGCGACATCATTAGATTTAAAATCCCACAAAATACCCTCCGATAAGCCCGTAGGTGTAGTAGTGATTTCACCACTGAGTTTCATTGCGATATAATCACCAGGAAGCATCATTTTGTGTACCTGCTCATAAACCGCTGGCTCGTTTTCCATCACCCATTTAAGCTTGGAGGCCGTAAAATTTCCCGGGGAATTTAAACAGTGACTAAGACATTTTTCAGCACCGATATTTTCAAAAGCAGTATTTCCAATTTCCACCGCTCGACTGTCGCACCATATAATAGAAGGGCGTAATACCTGCTGCTGTTTATTGACCAACACCAGACCATGCATTTGGTAAGTGATGCCAATCCCATTAACAGCCTTGAGGTCAATTTTTTTTCCTGCAATTTTTGTCGCAGCAGTTAATGAGTCCCACCACATTTCAGGTGACTGCTCTGCCCATCCCGCCTGAGGGCTGTCAATTAATTGCTCCTGCTCAGGGTAAGTTACAGAGAGGACTTGCTGCCCATCAGTTGCCGAGATGACCGACAACTTTACTGATGAGGTTCCTATGTCATAGCCTAAAAAATACATATAGGATTAATTTTATGATGAAGCGCAAATCATTGAATAGTTCGTAATTCAATAAAAAATTCAACGCTGTATTTTGTGTTCTTCATAAAGAAACACTTAAAATCCGCTTATGTCAATATCCCTGTGCCGCCCGCTGAAAAAAAGCGGTTTCGCAACCGTTCCCGAGCCTATTTTTTTCTGCGGATTTGTTACATCTCCTACGTCGGGCAAGAAAATTTTCCAACAACTCAATGAAATGATCATGGTATATTATTGCTAACAGTATCACCAAAATCTTACTTATATGAAAGGCATCATTTTCACCGAATTTTTAGAATTGGTTGAGGACAAATTTGGGTTTAGTGTTGTAGATGAGATCATCGAGCAAAGTGAACTACCCTCCGAAGGTATTTATACTGCCGTTGGGACTTATAATTATAAAGAGATGGTCTCGCTGGTAATGAACCTCCAAAAGCAAACCGACATTCCCGCAATAACACTCATGGAAGTTTTTGGAGAGCACCTGTTCAGTCGATTGGCCAAACTATACCCCGTCTTTTTAAATGGAGTGGAAGACCCCATTAAATTTCTGATGAGTCTGGAGGATTATATCCATGTAGAGGTGAAAAAACTCTATCCCGAGGCAGAGCTCCCCTCCTTCGATACTGAGCTTCAGAAGCCCGACCAGTTAAAAATGACTTACCACTCCGTCCGATGCCTGTATCCTGTCGCTGAGGGATTGATTAAAGGCTGTTTCAAACATTTTGAATCTGAAGTACAAATCACTAAAAATATGATTACGGAAAGTGGCAATAAAGTAGAGTTCATAATTAACAAACTATGATGGAAAAGGAATTGGCGGCTTTAAAAAGAGCCATTCAGCGGGAGCGACAAGCAAGAAAGAATTCTGAAGCATTATTGGAGGAAAAATCCCTTGAACTATACCATGCCAATCTGAGATTGACCAACCAAAACAATGTCTTAGAAGAAGAAGTCAGCAGACGCACCAAGCAACTTGTAGAGGAAAAAGAACGCGCCGAAGAAGCCTCAAAGGCAAAGGCACAGTTCCTTTCTGTTATGTCGCATGAGATCCGTACCCCACTCAATGCCGTAATTGGTATGTCTCATTTATTATTGGACAATGAACCCCGTGAGGATCAGCTGGATTTGATGGAATCATTAGAATTTTCCGCAAAACACCTGCATAACCTGATCAATGACATTTTGGATTTCAGTAAAATCGAAGCTCAAAAACTTGAAATAGAAGAGATTAATACTGACCTCGGGTACATTTGCCGCCAACTTTCCAAAACGCTAAAATTCAGGGCTGACCAAAAAAACATCCTATTCAAACTTGATGACCCTGAGGTCATCCCTACGGTGCTTACCGATCCCACACGTATAGCGCAGGTCATTACCAACCTTGCGGGAAACGCCATAAAATTTACTGAAAAAGGGGAGGTTGGCATCCGTATGAAATCCCTCGAAAAGAAGGCGAATGAAATCCTTGTTCAAATCACTATTTATGACACTGGAATTGGTATTCCTGAAAATAAAATCGACACCATTTTTGAGTCTTTCAGTCAGGCGGATCTAAACACCACCCGAAAATTTGGAGGAACAGGACTTGGACTGACCATCACCAAAAATATTGTCCAAATGATGGGCGGACATATTAAAGTCACAAGCCAATTAGGGAAAGGCAGCCAATTTAATGTCATTATTCCATTCAAAATATCGCAAGATCATACATCAAGCAATACTTATGCGGAAAACAAAATCCCTACAGGCAAAACCATTCTACTGGCAGAAGACAATGCCATGAATGTAAAAGTGGCCAACGGGTTTCTCAAGAAATTGGGGATTAATATGGTGCATGCAGAGAATGGCAAAAAAGCCTATATGATGATTGTCGAGCAAGGCATTAATGCCGATTTGATTCTTATGGATTTGGAAATGCCAGAATGGGATGGCTACCAGGCTACCGAACAAATTCGTCACCATTTCCCTGAATTACCCATCATTGCCCTGACCGCAAATGCTACTGTGGAAATAAAAAAACGCGCGCTTTCTGTAGGGATGAATGACTATTTAACAAAGCCCTTTGACCCAGGGACTTTTACAGCGACACTCAAAAGACACCTCGCCCCGAAGGTCTTACAGTAAATTACATAGGATAATTTGAATGTTCATTTATAAAACGATAGGTTGAACATTACATGACATCACCCTAAAATAGCATAGCGTTGAAAAAAGCATGACAATAAAGCAACATGCAAATTTCAATCGTTCTACTTATTTAATCCAATTAGTTTTCAGGAGTTACCTGTTCTGGATGCTCATATTTGCAGGACAACGCGCCCTGTTTCTACTCTTTAATCAGCATCAGTTAACAGCCGTTCCTGTTCAAGACATTATTCTTAGCTTTTTATATGCCTGGAAGCTCGATACTTCCACCGCTTGCTATCTATTGGTGCTCCCAGCGCTGATCGCTTTTGCCGCTCAATACTTAACGTCAGGTCCTTGGCTGAAAATCTCCATTCGATATTATACCCTATTCTTTCTCACCTTTCTGAGCTTCCTGATCAGTGCCGAACTGAACGTATTTGAAGTATGGCAAACCAAGCTCAGTTACAGCGTTATGCGATATGTGCAAGAGCCTGAATTGGTGATGGATGTAACTTCTAATTGGATCATCCTGCGGACAATCTTCTTTTCAGCCTTACAAATTGGCTTCGGCTATTTGCTTTACCTTGTTGTGGTAGAGAAGCATTTATCAGTGATCCGTCAGCACAAAATCACTGCCATTCCACAGTTTTTAGTCATTGGGATTGCCATTGCCTGGGGAATCCGTGGGGGCCTTTTTCAAATGACCCCAATTACACAAAGTGTCGTGTACTTTTCAAAACATCCTTTTATCAACACCGCAACGGTCAACAGTCATTGGAATCTTATCCAAAGTATTGAAAATAATGCCCGAAATGGCAATGGGAAAGCATTTGAATTTATGCCCCACCAGCAAGCCGAGGCGATTATCAATCCGTTGCTTCAACCTAAAAAAGATACGACCACAAAAATTATTCAGGTTGAAAAACCCAATGTAATGATCTTCCTACTCGAAGGCTACACTTCTGACCTGATCGAAAGTTTGGGAGGCTATGCTGGAGCGACACCATTTATGGAGGAACTCATAGACGAAGGATATACCTTTACCAATTGCCTATCCTCTGCAGTAAGGACGGAGCAGGGCATTTCGGCGGTACTGAGTGGCTACCCCGCTCAACCACGGACAGCCATTATTGGGCAAATTGCCAAACATCAAAACCTGCCAAGTATTACAGAAGAATTTCAACAGGCTGGTTATTGGACCTCCTTTCACTACGGTGGCGAACTCAGCTACATCAACATTAAAGCGTGGATGTATTCTAAAAAATTGGACCTCATCATTGATGATGAACATTGGGCTGACCACCAAAACAAGGGTGGATTAGGCTTCCATGAAGAGTATGTTTTACCTCAACTACTGAAAGATCTCAATCAGGCACCGAAGCCATTTTGCTCGGCCATGCTCACGGTCAGTACCCACGATCCTTTCGATAATCCGAAAATTAAAACCTTTAAAGTGGGCAGGGTCATGAATCAACTACTTGATGCCGCCTATTATACCGATGCACAATTCAAAGCCTTTTTTCAGGCCGCAAAAAAACAGGATTGGTATAAGAATACTTTATTCGTTTTCGTTGCTGACCATGCCCGTGTCTCCCCTCGCGAATGGCCACGGGATTCCTACGATTCACGGTTAATTCCCATTATTCTTTATGGCGATGTACTGAAAAAAGAATATCAGGGAGTGAAAGACGACCGACTCGTTTCTCAGATTGACATCACTAAATCCTTGTTGCATCAGGTGTCGCTACCAAGTGACCGTTACCCGTGGAGTAAAGATATGTTTAACCCAACCATGAAGGAGTACGCATATTCTTCCTCCTTTGAAAATATCATTTGGTCAGAGGCCCCAGACAAATACCTCGTCTATGACATCAATGAAAACAAACCTGTTGAGCATTTAAGCAAGGGGTATTCTGCCAAAGACCAAGAAATAGTCAAAGCATATTCACAGTTATTAATGCAAGATTATAACCGCAGATAATTCACTTGAGTGTCAAATAACGTATCTTGCGCAGCATAAAAATTGACACTTATGAGATTTCTCGCCATAGACTTTGAAACCGCTAACAGTAGCCGAAATAGTGCTTGCTCCGTTGGGGTAGCATTATTTGAAGAAGGCAAACTGATTCAGAGTGGGCATTATTATATCAAGCCTGAACCCAATTACTTTGCCCCAATAAACATTGGTGTTCATGGCATTTATCTTGAAATGGTAGAGCATGCCCTGGATTTCAAAAGTATTTGGGAAGAAATTATGGTGGATTACGCCGCAGAAATTATGGTTTGCCATAATGCAGGCTTTGATATGAGCGTTATTCGTTCTTCCTTTGATGCTCTTGGCCTACCTTATCCACAGGTAAATTACGCCTGTACCCTTCAGTTGGCAAAAAAACTGCACCCTCAATTACCCCATCATAAATTGAACCTGCTTTGCCAGTGTTATGATATCCCATTGAATCACCACAATGCAGAAAGTGACGCCGTCGCCTGTGGGTTATTGATGACCCATTTTATGCATCACTTTAGCACCCAAAGTCCTGAAGACCTATATTTGCAATTAGATGGTAGTATGGGCACCTTACATTCCAATGCTTACGAAAGACCATACATTGGATATGCGCCTCAGATTCCTTTACTTTATCAATCGCCTACAGAAAAAAAAGCCAAAGAGGAAAGTCCGCTTACGGGCAAACGGGTAGCCTTCACGGGCAGTCTGAATAATTTCAGCCGTTCGGAAGCACAAAAACTGACGGAACAAGTAGGCGGAATTGCTTTTCCTGCCAATGTAAGCCGTTATACACATTACCTTGTTTCCAACAACCCACAGAGCCGAAGTACCAAAATCCAAAAAGCCCAACAGTTACAAAGTCAGTGTCATCCTATTCAAATAATTGATGAGGAAACTTTTACTCAATATGTGCTGGAGGAATGCGATTAGGAAGATAGGTTTTTGCCAGTGCGAAGAAATCTGACATTTCTTGATCGAGCCAGGCGGCATCCTTCTCCAGCAATTGCTGAAGGATCAGCCCAACCTCCCCTGCAATGCGCAGGGCTTCCTGGGCATCGAGAAACAGTGCTCTTGAACGACGGGCAAGGACATCTTCTATTTTTCGGGCTTTTTCGTGTTTTACAGCCCAATAAACCTGCCCTTCACTTAAATTCAATGAGGCGGAAATGACCCTCCCATAGTTTCCTTTTTCCAAAGCAGCCAATTCGGGCGCCGCAGCACCATAGTGCAGAAGATGCGTCGGAATATCATCATTGGCTGTTCCACTGAAGAGGGGGAGCTGTGCCGTTACACATGGCTGAACAGGTAGATTGAAATGTTGAATCACCCGATCAAGGGTATCTTCAGCCATCTTTCGATATGTCGTCCATTTCCCTCCTGTAACTGTAACCAGCGAAGCTTCATTGATATCAATAAAATGACGGCGGGAAACATCCTTGGTCGCTGCCTTTTTACCCTTGGTGGATACCAGTGGACGCAATCCCGCAAATATGCTTCTGATATCCGCCCGACGAACTTTTCGGGTAATAAATGCGTTCAGGGTGTCGAGGATAAAATCAACCTCATGATCGAAGGCCGTGGGATCTATTGAAGGAGATTTAATGGGCGTATCAGTAGTGCCAACCAACACTTTTCCGTGCCACGGAATTGCAAACAACACGCGACCATCCTGCGTTTTTGGAATGAGTAATGCCTGATCTGAGGGTAGAAATTCCCGATCAATCACAAAGTGAACGCCTTGACTGCTCTGTATTTCGAATTTTTTGGCAGGAGAAGATAAGGCATGAATTCGCTCAGAAAATACCCCCGTGGCGTTAATAACAACCTTGGCATTTAGGGCAAACTCCTCTTGACTTTCACGATCACAAGCCATCAGGCCTGCCACTTTGTCCTGATCATTTTTTATAAAACCAGTCACCTGGCAGTAGTTGAGGCAAACCCCGTGATATTGTTCAATCTTTTGGACCAATGTGGTCGCCAGACGGGCGTCATCAAATTGAGCGTCAAAATACTGAATACCGCCATTCAGCCTCTTTTTGTTTAAAGTTGGCTGTGCATACAACACCTCATTTACGGAAAGCCATTGCGAACTCCCCAGGCTCATGGTTCCTGAAAGCCAGTCATAAAACTTCATGCCCATCAAATAGTAACCACTTGAAAAGTAATTATAAGTCGGAATGATGAAAGAAAGTTTTTTTACCAAATGGGGTGCATTCTTCAGCAATAGTCCACGCTCCAGCAGTGCTTCATGAACTAACGAAATATCACCATTTGCCAAGTAGCGTACACCTCCGTGAATCAGTTTGGTGCTTTTGCTCGATGTTCCTTTGGCAAAATCAGCTTGTTCAAGCAGCAGTGTTTTGAAGCCTCGGGTAGCGGCGTCGAGGGCACAACCCAAGCCTGTGGCACCACCTCCAATAACGACTATATCCCAGTCTTTTTGTTGTTTAACCTCATGAAGTTGCCTTGCTCTATCCATCTCAAAATAAAACCGCAACAATCAATACTTGTTATATGATAATGCCCAACGACTAAAAAAATAGTTTAATGAAAACAATAATCTTAAAAGCGGGAGCGTACCACAAACTGATAAACATTTTCATAAAGACGGTAAGAGTACTTTAGGTTATCCTCCAATATATAAGTGAAATCTATTTGCCAGTGTGCTCCAATAACGTAACCTGTGCCAAAGGAAAAACGGTTCGTTTCGAAGCCTGTATGCTCCTGCCGATTAAATACTTTCCCTGAAAATATTTCGTTGGCCACCATCACAAAAACTTTTTTGCCTTTCTGAAAATTAAACCACGGAAGCTCATAATTAAAGCCTGCCAAATAGCGAACACGAGCACCTGTATCGTTGCTCGCATCGCTTCTCCAAAAATACCGTTCTTCAAAACGCAAACGATAAGAAACCTTTAAACCACTTAATCCGAGCGGATGCTTTCCTGTTAAGTCCTGATTGAGCCTAACCTCATTCACCCACTCGAATTGATCTCGGATAGATTCTACAGGTTGTTTCCAGTCCTTCCAGAATCCGCCACCAACACCTACCGTTAAGGATTTACTATTAAAAAGCGGGGTAACAGCCTTGGTCCGAATCTGAAAACGCTTTTGATGTTTGTCAAAATAATTGACATAAGCATAATCCGTATTGAAGGATAACCGCGGACTCACCGTATGCCGATCAAAGTGACGTAACCATATTCTACTGGTCTGCGCACTTGCAGTAACAGAAAAAAATAAAAACAATGAGGTATATAAAAATAGCTGAATTCTCATACACTAAAAATCGTAATATAAATTAACAATTACGAGTGATTTTTAAGTAAATTTATTCTAAATTATTAGACTGTCCTAAAGTGGTTAAATTTTAGAAATCATATCCAAAAAATCAAAAGTTTCATTCTTATCTTTAACAACAAATATCAGCTTATTGGGCACTTCTTCAATCAGTTGCTTTACTTTTGTCCCCATCAGGAGGCGGGTGAGTTTTGTCCGTGCTTGTGAACCAATCACCACAGCAGTATTGCTTGTTTTATTGATAAATTCCGCTAAGCTTCCCGCAAGCGTATCATATCTATCGAGGTATAAATGATGAAGCTCATTCACCTCATCTGTCCACTCATGCTCGGCCAAAAATTCATCAATATTCTTTCGTTCATTCTCTTCCATGATCGATTTGAATTCTTCGGGAGATTTCCCTGAAAATGAATAACCCTGCGGAAGAGAATAGGCATTTACCAAATCAATTTTAGCTTGCAATCGGGCTTTCATTCTTTTGGCAAATTCAAATGCCAACACGGACTCTTCACCACCGTCAATTGGCAGCAATACAGTATCAAATTTTAACGCTTCTTCATTTTTGGGGATAAAAGCCACAGAGCAAGGTGCCAGATTTAAAATACCATAAAGATTGGTGTCTGTAAACTTTTCCTTTCGCCCGAACATTAAAAGGTCGGCCTGCTTTACCTTTTGCCATTTGAGTACTTCTGTACCCAAATTTCCTTCTTTGACCATATAATCTACTTTCGTAGAATCACCATCAAAATAATGGCTCACCTCCTCCATCATCAAGGATTTAAGTTGCTCATCCAAGGGTTGTGGCTCCCCCTGTTTTGACTTATAATGCGGATGGTCAAGATCTCTGATCACATGCATGAGATAGATTTTCTCAAAATTTAACAGGCGATCATAATGATGTACAGCCTTCAGGACATACTGATCCGTAGCTGAAAAATCAAGTCCTACAATTACTCTTTTGATTTGCTCCATAGTTATATAATTAAAAAATGCAGATTTAATTATATATACGTAAAATACAATTTAGCGTTAGGAACCCAAAGACACATTTTTAACATTAAGACTAAGTTCTTTGAGAACTTCAACAGCCGAAGCCTGCCCTGAATTTTTCGCTTGTTCATAAAATATTACCGCTTGCTGAAGGTCCTTTTTTACACCATGCCCTGTCTGGTAAGCATGCCCAAGCATAAACTGTGCTTCCCCATTCCCCTGAAAAGCAGCTGTTTGCAGCCAATAAATCGCTAAATCCATATCATGCTTCACCCAAGCGGTATTTTCCATATAAAGTTTGGCCAATAACAATTGCGCTTCAGGGTGATTCTTTATGGCCGCCTTTTTTAACAATTCAAGTGCTTTCAGCTGTTCCTCTTCATCTGTGATTTGCAACAGACTTTTTCCGACTTCGAATTGTGCCTGAAGATCACCTGCAGCAGCAGCGGCTTTCCACCAGGTTTGCGCTACTGA
The DNA here is from genome assembly GCF_036492425.1 of Persicobacter psychrovividus. NCBI lineage: Bacteria > Pseudomonadati > Bacteroidota > Cytophagia > Cytophagales > Persicobacteraceae > Persicobacter > Persicobacter psychrovividus. The sequence continues at coordinate 254,493 of NZ_AP025295.1, read as the reverse complement.
TTTATTGATCTGAATACCAATGCCATACTGGTACATTTTGGCCAATTGCTTCTGTGCGCCAACATGCCCCTGATTGGCCGCCACCTCCAAATGCTCCATCACTTGCACTGCCTTGCCCTGCGGGCCGACGGTGGTATGCATTTGCTTCATGGCTTCTATATAATGATTATTGGCTGACATCCCTAAATGTGGAATTTCAATTTTAAAGATGGCGCTGCTCACTAAAAAGCCCAAACCAACCAAAAGGAAGAGGCAATTGGCGTAAATGAATGATTTTTTAGAGTACATCAAGGTAGTTGTTTTAGCATATGTGGTAAATGGTCTACCTATTAAATGTAATATAGGCGTAATTTGTTAATGGAAATTCAATCTTTTATTTGTACGAGCTGATGTATGGATCAACCGATATAATTTGGGCCTAAAATGTAGATTTTCAACATTTTAAGAATGTGACTTAAAGAAGTTGAATTAAAACTTTAGATAAAAATAGCAGAATCACGACTTGGATAATTAATAATTTAATCATAAATCCAAAACGTTCAGATGCATGCCAAGTGGGCTAAAGGCAGTAATTTTAGAAAAAAACCAATGGCTTTTCAATTTCAATCTGTTCGACAAAAATTTACGGCCACCATTCTGCTTATGGCCCTGATTTCCTGTGTTAGTGGCGCGTTATCGTATTACCTTTTCAGGCAAAACAATGCCTTGCATCAAACTCAATTGATGGTCAATCAATTGGAGAAAAACCTGCAACAGGCAACCCAACAACAAACCCTTTTTCAATTGAGGGGTAGAAAAAAAGAGACTTTTTATATTCAGCAGGAAACATCAGAATTATTAGCGATGGATAAATCGCTGTCAGCAATCGATGCTACATTATCGACCCTTGAAAAAGACGAGATGATCAGTGATCAACAACTACAATTCAAAATTAACAGATTGTGGTTGCTTGTTGGCCAGTATGCTTCGCTAACCACACAATTATCAAAAGCCTATCTTGAAAGAGGCTATAAAAGCTATGGCTTGGAGGGGCAAATGCGAGAAGCCGCACATGCACTTGAAAAGTCAAAATTTAAAACAGATCAAATCTTCCTGTTGACTTTACGCCGACATGAAAAGGATTACATGCTTCGGGGAGAAAAAAAATACATCGAAAGTCTGCACAAAACCGCTGAAACATTTTTGCAACAGGTCGATCAAAATGGAGATGCCGCTCGCAAAAGCTACCAAAATGCCATCAAGCAGTATGTCCGTTTTTTCGATCAGATTGTTAAGGTCGATACGCAAATAGGACAAGATACTGAATCGGGTATTCGTAAAGAAATTGAGGTGGTCAAAGCCCGCATTCACCCGATAGTTGCTGAGATTGAGACTAAAATTACCGAACGAAACCAACAGCTAAAAACCAATTCACAAATGGCTTTGGCGTTGTTCATTATCATCAACTTATTGGCTGGTTGCTTCTGCATTTTCTTTATCAGCAAAAAAGTAACTGCATCTATCAGCAGGCTGAATAAAGCGGTAGGTAAGGTTATGATAGAAGATATTTCAACAAAAGAAATTGAGCGTCAGTTTGATGATCAAAGCAGGGACGAAATTGGCAGCCTCAACCGTTCATTTAAAAAACTGATGTTGCAGATTAAGCAAAGGGAAACGGAAAACAAAGCACAGACCGAAGCCCTCGAAGCCGCAGCTCAGGAAGACCAAAACAGACAGTGGATCGTAGCGAGTGTCAATGAGTTGCACCGGTTGTTCAAGGAAACAGATGGCATCAACACGCTTTGTAAGAATATTTTAAAGTATATTATTGATACCGCACAGCTGAACCAAGGTGCCCTTTTTGTGAAGCAAACAGACGAAGATGCTTCGAATATGGAACTGCGGGCATGTTATGCCTACAACCGCGAAAAATTTATTTCAGAAAAATATGAATTAGGGGAAGGATTGGTTGGTACCGTTTGGCAGGAAGAAGAAGCGATGTACATGACTGACATCCCTACAGACTATGTGAAAATAACGAGTGGCCTCGGGCATGCCACGCCAAAACATTTATACATTACGCCTTTGCTGCATAATGGGACCGTTGAGGGGGTTTTGGAGCTGGCTTCATTAACAGAAATTTCACCTACGGCAATGGCCTTTATTCAACAGGCAACAGGGCTGATTGCATCAATCATTAATTCAGTAAGAATTCAAGAAGATACCCACCGCCTTTTAAGGGAAAGTCAATCGCAGGCCGAGGAATTAAAGGCGCAGGAAGAAGAACTACGCCAAAATATGGAAGAGCTTGAGGCAACACAAGAAGAAATCCGCCGACTCGCAGACAAAAAAAGTGAAGAAATTAAGCAGTGCAGACAAACGGCAAGCTTGAAAAGCCTGATTATTGAGGAAAAAAAATCAAGCACTTCTGAGCAAGAACTTCAGGCTCATTAATGAAAAAAGATATACATATTTTTGTAATCTTCTTCCACCGACTTATTCGTCGCTGAATTGAATACACTGAGACTGTCATTCAGTGCTTCCTGAACAAGCTCCTCATGCTCTCGCGAGAGCACAATTTCTACATCCTCTTTTACCTCCTGATAAAATAAGGTATTGGCCTCATGGTTTACAGCCATGAGGCTAATGCATACAATAAGTCCGAAGAAGATTAGAATGTTTCTCATGCTGTAAATGTATACAAATCCAAATACAAAAAATGTTCCTTATAGTGCTATTGAGCACAATGTAAGGTTTTCCCATTTTATGCTGAATTACTCACAACAAAATACTGAATTCATATTGAGGTAACATTGAGATAACAACAATCCTACTGATGTATAAGTATACGATAATAATGCTGATGGCACTCGTCGAAAACGAACATGTAGGATTATTGTCAGAATACTAATTTTTGGACATTATCACTCGACAAAAAGCTATAATCAGTCCGAAAATTACAAGCTTTAATGCTCAAACTTTCTACGTAAAAATACACTGAATAAAGCGCCTGCACCTAATACCAATGCCCACTGCGTAATGACTGTGGCATTCGAATAAACATCTATAAAATTCCAGTTGCCGAGTTCATCAAACCAAGGGTAATCACTATAACCTCTCGACAGCCACCAGTAGACTAAACCCAACCCTAAGGGAATAATGGACAGCATGAAAATCTTGAATAACAGATCGGGGAATTTAAGATTGCCTGGCATGTCAATCCACTCCCTTTTAAAGTTGCCTATTCCAATTTTTAGCACCGCAAAGGTGACAAACATGCCACTGAGAATTAATCCTACTCCCCACACCCAGTCCTGATTGGTAAAGAAATCCAAAGACCAGGCCGAAGGGGCACCAAATACAAAGCATAAAATAGCAATGATAAATAATGCCCGCCCACGTGGCATTCCAAGATCAGAGACAAATCGTAAAAACATTTCCAGCATCGTCAATAAACTGCTAAAAGCTGCAAGGCTGAATGCGAGGAAGAATAAAATAGCCACAAACTCACCTGCCGGCAATTGCTCAAACAGATTGGGAATTACCGTAAAAGTCAGTGCCTGATTACCCGTTTGTAATAAACTTACTGCCTCCTGAGCACTCGGTGCCAATAAAAATACCGCAGGAATAATGGCTACTGCGCATACCATAGAGGCCACATTATTGCCAAGGCCAGACATCACCACATTGAAAGTAACATCATCGTCACGCTTGGAATAGGAACCTAAAGTCATGATCAAACCCCAGCCAGCACCCGTCGACCATGCCGACTGAGACAGTGCCTCTACCCAAACCACCGGGTCTGAAAACAGTTCAGGGCGAATATTAAACATATACGCAAGGCCTTCTCTACCGCCTTCCTGACTAAAAGTACTTGCTGCAAGCACCAATAAAAGCACAAACAAAGAAGGGATCAGTATTTTGCTGGCATACTCCAAACCATGTTGTACACCACGTACCAACACCAATACAGCAACAATAATTACCCCACCGTGCATCAACATCGTCGGCCAATGATTCGATGAAACGGTGTTCCATAAGTTATCAAAATACACCTGATCATAGGTTACAGGCACATCGGAAGTCCAGGATGAAAATGCAAAATCGAAAGCCCAAAACAGGAAGTGCAGTCCCCAGGAAACCACCACTGAATAATAGAAAGTAATACCAAGGGTACAACAGAAAATGAAAATACCCATCCACGAAAATTTCCATCCTGCTGCATTACTAAAAGAGGCAACGACATTTTTCCGAATTCGCTTTCCTATCGCAAATTCGGCCAATAATATTGGAATAGACCAAACGAACAAAAATAAAAACCACAATAAAATAAAACTGCCACCGTACTGTCCTGCAAGCCTTGGGAACCGCCATAGGTTACCTGCACCAATGGCCATTCCCAATGAGGTAATAATTAATCCCCATCGGCCACTAAATCCTTGTTCGTTCGTCATAAAATTAGTTTATGAAAGACTCCATCCGCGCAATCAACGCCTGGATGTTTCGCTCACAGTGCCACATATTAATTGTTTGGCTACTGAGAAAACCTTCGTCCTTCATCTTTGTGAAAAAAAGTTGCAGTGGATCATAAAACCCATCTACATTATGTAAAATTGAAAACTGATGATCGCCAGCTCCAATTGCTTTATTGGTAATAACTTCAAAAAATTCATCCATAGTGCCCGAGCCCCCAGGCAGGGAAATACTGCCAATAGACAGCTTTTCCATCAGGGTTTTCCTTTCGGCCATACTCGCAACAGGATATAATTCCGTAAGATTCGGGTGAAGAATTTCTTTGTCCTCAATAAATGGAGGGTAAACCCCAATAACATGCCCACCACTTTCCAGGGCTCCATTGGCCATAGCGCCCATCAGCCCTGAAATTGAACCGCCATACACGATCCGCCAGCCCGCTTTTGCCAAGGCCTGCCCAAGGGCAAAGGCCTGTTCCATATAAATATCTTTAGCGCCAGTTCGTGAGGCGCAATAAACCGCTACCGTTTTCGTTCTATTTTCCATTTTCTAAAAAGTGATAAACTCAAATATAATGGAATTCCGAAAGCTGAAGGGCATTTATTGGTCTTTAAAAGGCAACCATTGCTGGGTTTTATAAAGAAAGCCGAGATATCCCCTGACCATCAGGTGATCTCCTTCTCGCCAGATTTTGCCATCGTACATTTTGCCATTTTCAGGTTTGAGGATTTCTCCCCCAGCCCAGGTGTCCCCCTGTTGTTTCATGGATTTGATAATGACCATTCCCAACAGCGGCTGATTCTTCTGATCGCCTGGGCATTCCTTACAAAGGATGTCTTTATCACCCACCAGAATGTCGACAATCTTTCCAAACATTAGACCGTCTTGCTGATAAATCTCAACAATGGCTTTATGTTCCCCACTCACTTCATCAACCGTTATCCAACGGCCAAAAGGAGACTGTGCATAAAGCTGAACAAATGACAAACACACGAATGCGAAAGTGACCAATCCTATCCTCATGATGAATAATTTTTGAATGAATATTTATAAAATTACCCATTATTGCCCGTCAAAGCAAAAAAAAGCCCCTAAACTTAACTTTAGGGGCTTTTTTCAGCTACCGTAATTTTTTTATTTGCTGATGTTCATTTCCAATTCTTTGGCTTGCTCTGCATCATTTGTTGGAATTTTCCGCAGCTTAAAGTAAAGTAATACCATACTCAGCAACCCAAAAATGACCGTCATTAATGCAAGTACTTTCAGCTGAGGGATGATGTCTGATAAGCCAGCACCATAAAATGACAGCTCACGGAAAGCGGCCAAAAAGTGCGTCAAAGGAATGCATCGACCTATGAAAGCCACGGCATCAGGCATCTGAGATAATGGCCATGTAAAACCTGAAACCACAAAACTTGGCGTCGCCAAAACCATCGCAATTTCTGTGGCTTTCAGCTGGTTAGGCACCAACAATGAAAGCAAAATACCGAGGAATATCACTGGTAATAAAAATGCAAAAAGCAAAACGGCCATAGCTGGCATATTTTCGGCAAGCGGAATGTTGAACATTGGGAACATCACGCCTACCGCAGCGAGCATCATTACGCCAGTCAGTAAAAATGGTAAAATCTTGATCCCCATAATCTTCCATCCTTTTTTGGTTTTTGAGGTGATTTCATGCCATTTCCCCTCTTCAAACTCCCGAGCGAAAGTCAAAGCCAAGGCCAACAGGAATACCTGCTGAATAATGGTACCGATCATTCCTGGCCATAGGAAACGCATATAATTGGCCGTTTCGTTGTAGTATCGCTCATAATTCACCGAAAAAGGCTCATACTGATGGCGCGCAATTTCTTCAGGAATTCCCTGTTTTTTTAGGCCTTCAATTTCTATCCCCGCCTGCAGGGTTTTCATCACATATTGCACCCCTTTTGCAGAATAGTTTGCTGAGACAATATTGGCCGTATTGATCGCCACTGAAAGCTCAGGGTCCCGCTTTTGAAGAATATCCGCCTCAAAGTGATGGGGAATGGTAATGACCGCTTTATACTTTTCCGACCGAATTGTTTTCGGTAGGTCTGTTTTGTCATACTTGACCATATCCACAGTAATGAGTTCATTATCGTCAAGCATATCGACAATTTTAGAACTGAGTGCAGACTGATCAAGATCGACCACCATAATCGGTAAATTTGACGGTGAGCCTTTCTGATAGGTAAAGCCGAATAACAAACCATAAACCACTGGTGCGGCAAAAAATATCGCCATCACCACTGAATTACTGAACATCATTCGGAACTCCCGCTTTATTAAAGCTATAAATGTTTCCATTGCCCGTTAGTCTTTAATGAGTGCGTTGGTATTAACAAAAAGGTGGTTGGCTTCCTGCTGATCAATAGCCTTGACCTGAATTTCGAAAGCACTTTCACCAAGTTTAGCCGTAGGATAAGCCGTTGTACGGTCGGCGTATTTAGTCAAGGCGGAAACTTTACTCACTTTCGCCTTGATAGATTTATCAAGATATGGGACATAAACGGTATGTACAGCGCCCACTTTGTATTGGTTCACCTCGGATTCAGCTACCGTAAAACGGAAGAAAGTGCTGTTAGGCAACCAGCCAACAAAAAGGCTATACCCTGCCAAAGACAACTCCCCTTCCTTTAAGGTAATGGTAGAAATTTCCATAGATTTTGGTGCAATGACAAACCGCTCAGATTCGGCCACTTTAGCCAGCTCCACAGCCCCTTCGGCCCTTTGCATCGTGCCCAGCGCCATGCGTACTTTTTCATTCCTTACCCCCTTGGTAACTTCTTTCTTTTTGGCAAGGACACCCTCGTATTGGGCTTTGGCTCCGATGTACTTCATTTTTACTTCATCAAATTTCTGTGCGGAAATCAACGAGTCTTCGTACATGTTTTTCATCCGATGGAAAGATTTCGAAGCGAAATCATACTGCTCCTTAACTGCCGACAGCTTGGCATCAATCTGTGCAAACTGCTCTGCCGTAGCTCCGTTCAAAGCCATTTCATACTGCGCCTTAGCTGCAAGCAAAGCCCCTTCAGCCTGATGCTTCTTGGCTTCCACTTCAGGAATATCGAGAATGGCAAGGGTATCCCCAGCTCGTACAAAATCACCTTCCTCTACTTTTAGAGAGAGAATTCTTCCAGGAACCTTTGGCGCGACGGCAATAGAGGACTTTTTCACCTTTCCTTTGATGCCTGCCGCTTGTTCATTACTGTTACATGCAGCCAATAAAGTAGCTACTGCGAGGGATATAATTGTTAATTTTTTCATGATGCTAATTTGGAAAAATAGGTTATTGGATATTTTCTAACTGAAGATCGCCTGTCGCCTCAAGTAAGGAAACACCTGCACGACGCTGGTCATAGATCACTTTGTTCAAGGCCATTTTGGTTTGTTGCAAATCCGTGATGGCCTCTAACAGTTGGTTCACTGTAGCAAGCCCTTCCGCATATTCTTTTGAGCGGATTTCAAGGCCAAGATTTGCCTTTTCAACCTTTTGCTGCAATACGGCAATTTTACTGCTATTGACCTGAAAATCAACCTTCGTTTTTTCTAAAGATAAAGCCAATAGTGAGGTGGCGTCCTCGAGTTTATTCACTGCAATAGTATGGTCTATTTTTGCTATCTGACGTTCATGAGCGGTATGAAAACCATCGAAGATTTCCCAGGTAACCGCTACACCAACCATACTTGCAGGGTCCACAACCGCCATATCCTTCATGTTAATATACTGCGACGTTCCGAAGGCCATCGCCTTAGGCAGATAACCCGAAATGGTGGCTTTCTGCTGATATGATCTTGCCGCCACCGATTCCTTCAATGCTGCCACTTCTGGTCGGTGATTGATATCGTTCCCTGTAGAAACCTGCACCCATGGTGTCAGTACCACATGATGCATAGCAATTGCTTCGGCAGGCTCTCCTGTAAGTTGCTCAAGACGGGTCAAGACCAACTGCTTATTTCCCGACAGCTCAATGTCTTTGGTATCAAGATCCAATGAGGCAATTTCTATTTTTTGAAGATCGTAACGGGTAATTAATCCATTGGCCTTCGCTTTTTGGGCCCGCGTCTTTTCCTTATCGAGCAACTTTCTGGCATCATTCAATACTTGTTCCGAAGCGGAAATCAGCCCTAATTTATCGTAATAATCCGTTACCTCTTTAATCACCTGCCCTTCCTGACGTTTAACCATCAGGCGTTCAGCGGCAATTTTATGATCCAGCGCCTTGGAAAGATAAGTCACTTTAAGGCCTGAAAACAATACCATTTTCGCGGAGATACCTGCGTTCCAGATATTCATATCATTGGAAGTCAAACCAAACGATGACGGAATCTCAGGCAGTTTGCCGATTAACTCCGGCAACATCGCTCCCAAAGCGGGGTTTCCTGCTGCAATAACTGGCGCCAAACCACCAAGCATCCCACCAAGGTTTTGCCCCATTCCCAAAATTGATTGAGGAGTTTGGATATCATGGACATTCAGACCTGCATAAGCATAACCACCATTAAGCGATACCTTTGGGATAAAAGTTCCCCAGGCCATCTTCTTTTGAATTTCCGTTTTGTGATAACCTAATTGTAGATTCTGCACTTCCCTGTTTTGGTGCAGGGCCTTTGAAATTAGGTCTTGTAAATAAGCACGGTCTTGGGTCTGCTGTGCTTCCGTATTAATTGATTGTGCTTTTGACGGCACCCACAGGGTGATGCTAAAAACCATCAAGCAAAAAAATGTCACTTTCCTTTTCATCATTAAGGCGTCTTGTTCTAAATGTTGAAACAAAAGTAAAACAAAAATCAGAAAATGGAAACCGATAAAATAAAATTAGTTCCCTATTAGGAAACCTAAAAGATGGGAATAACCAAAAACACACCTTATAATAATCCTATGGCTTATTTTCAGAAACTCATTGAAAAAATAAAAATGAATATTTTTTCATAAAAATCTTTATGCGCTGAAATTGTAGTCATATTTACAGAAACGAGGCGCTAAAAATACCATATTAAAAAGGAATACTATGCTAACATATAAAGATGATAATATTTACTGATGCATTTAAAGTGATAATCCTCAATCATAAAACCAATAATAGTCATTGATGAATATATATTCACCCAAGTATAGATATAAAAAAAGCAGCCATAATGACTGCTTTTTGTAAATATTATAAAACTGGAAAATTACTTTTCCTCATTTTTCATGCTATAAGGCTGTCCTGTATTCTCCAATACCGACCACCAAAGTTCACCTGAAAGGTCAATTTTCTTACGAGAACTTGTTGCTGTAGGAATTGGCAAGAAGGTAAAGTGCATATTCCAACGGCCCACTACAAAGTCTGTTTTACCAGCCATTACACCATGAACCGCATTCATTGCCAATGAAGAACAGAAGATAGAATCTGCTGCAATCGCTGGTTCAGAACGGATGATATAAGAAGGGTCAATATATTTTACCGTTGCCTCAAAGTTCTGATCTTTGAAGAATTTCGAGATAGAATCTTTCAACAACAAGCCAATATCCTGGTGCTTGATGTTTCCTGAAGCATCTTTCTCAACATTTTGGTCATCCTCAAATAAGTTCTGACCCGCGCCTTCGGCAACTACGACTACTGCATGGTGTCCTTTTACCAGACGATCCTTCAGGCTCTCCAAAAATCCATTTGGTCCGTAAAGATCAAATTCAGATTCAGGAACCAATACAAAGTTCACATCAGGCATGGCCAAAGCCGCATTAGCAGCAATAAAACCAGAGTCACGACCCATTACCTTAACAATAGCAACACCATTGTAAGCACCTGTAGCCTCGTTGTGAGCATCACGGATGATTGGCGCAGCAGTTGTAAAAGCGGTTTCGAAACCAAAAGTTTTGTGGATAAAATTGACATCATTGTCAATCGTCTTAGGAATACCCGCAGTAGCGATTTTCAAGCCACGACGCTCGATTTCTTCCTGAATAACGTGGTTACCAGAAAGGGTACCATCACCACCGATAGTGAACAACATTTTGATGTTGTTACGCTCCAAAGTATCCACCATGCGCTCGATATTCTGACGACCACGGCTTGAGCCAAGAATCGAACCACCGAACATGTGAATGTCTTTTACTTTTTCTGGGGTAAGGTCAACCCACTCGTGACCAAATTCAGGAATTAAACCTTCATAACCGTAAGGAATTCCAACAATATTTTTAATGTTGTAACGGTAATAAAGGCCGTTTACAACTGAACGAATAACGTTATTGATACCTGGGCACAAACCACCGCAAGTAACGATCGCTGCCTTGGTATTGGATGGAGAGAAGAAGATTTTTTCACGGGGCCCCGCCTTTTCAAACGTAATTGGATCCGTCCCTTCTTTCAGGCATTTTTTAAATCCTTCCAGAGTAGGATCATATAAAATGCGGTCATCGTTGTCTACAAATAATCCCTCCGCCATCGGAGTATTCTTGTAAGCAGTATACAATGGAGATGTAACTGTACATTCTCCCAAAGATTTAACTTCGAAATCTTGATTTGTCATCGCTTCTATTTCCGTTTGCTTATTTCCTTCAATACTATATTTGAATCCAAAGTTATTTGAATCCTTCATTAAAATTAATGACCTGCCTTACCTTTTAAAAGATAATGCTCCAAAAAAACTGATATTTAGCAGATTTGGGCGTTCAATTGCATTACAGGCTATTAACATACATTAAAATACGAAAATTTATCGCTTGTATAAAGGTAAATAGCAAATGAATCAGCACAAACCCGAGCTACGCCCTGGTTATTTGATGGTCTCGTTTTAATTTTGCCAAATATGAGAAAAAAAAGATGGAACTCACAAGGGTTCGGAGGATTTCAGCGGTGAAAAAAATAAATAAAATACATGATTTCCTTTGAATTGGTTAACCAATAGGATGGAGATAAAAAAAGAGGCGTCCATAACCACCTCTTTTCATTTGTTTGCTAAAACAATCAGTCCAGCAGCTCCACTTTCTGAGCGCCTTCTTTTATAGATTCAACAATGCTTGGATCCAGCAAAGTTGAAATATCTCCAAAATTCTCCACCTGCCCTTCGGCGATTTTGCGGAGTATTCTTCTCATGATTTTTCCCGAACGGGTTTTAGGCAACCCACGGACAATCTGCACTTTATCTGGCCGGGCAATCTTGCCGATTTTCTCTACCACCGTCGCCATGATTTCAGCCTTGAGTTCTGTAATCGTGCTGACCTCAAGCTTGGAGGAATCGCACACTACATAGGCATAAATTCCCTGACCTTTGATGTCATGAGGGTAGCCGACAACGGCACTCTCAATAACCCCCGTGTACATATTGATGGCATTTTCAACTTCTGCCGTACCGAGGCGGTGACCTGAGACATTAATCACATCGTCCACCCGACCCAGGATTCTGTAATAACCATCCTCATCCCTTCGGCAACCATCCCCTGTAAAATAATACCCTTTGAAAGTAGAGAAATAGGTGTTTTTACATCGCTCATGATCCCCCCAGGTGGTGCGGATCATTGATGGCCATGGGAATTTGATACACAGATTTCCTTCCACACCTTTTCCTTTTATCTCCTTGCCTTCCTGATCCACCAAAACAGGCTGAATACCTGGCAAGGGTAAAGTGGCATAGGTCGGCTTGGTTGGCAACACCCCAGCAATTGGACTGATCATAATACCACCAGTTTCGGTCTGCCACCAGGTATCGACAATCGGGCAGCGCCCTTTTCCAATATGGAGGTGATACCACTCCCATGCCTCACGGTTAATGGGTTCCCCAACCGTACCAAGCACCTTGAGGCTCTCCAATCGATAAAGTTCTACATACTCCAAACCTTGCGCCATCAGGGCGCGGATGGCCGTTGGAGCGGTATAAAAAATGTTCACCTTCAGGCGATCCACAATCCGCCAGAAACGGCCAGCATCAGGATAGGTCGGGATGCCTTCAAACATGACGCTTGTCGCCCCTTCCAACAAGGGGCCATATACTATATAAGAGTGCCCAGTAATCCAGCCAATATCAGCTGTACACCAGTAAACATCATTTTCCTCGTACTGAAATACATTTTTGAAAGTATAGGCGGTATATACCATATAGCCGCCAGTCGTATGCAAAACCCCCTTAGGCTTCCCTGTGGAACCAGAAGTATAAAGGATAAACAAAGGATCCTCGGACTCCATGATTTCTACTTTACAGTTCGCATCCACCTGCTCGAGCTCTTCGTGCCACCATACATCCCGACCGGCGGTCCAGGAGGTATGATCTTTCGTGCGCTCATAAACAATCACTGTCTCCACCACTCCAGGGCATTTTTCCAATGCCTCATCAGCAATGCTCTTCAAAGGGATCACCTTATTTCCTCTCGGGCCAAAATTGGCCGTCAGCAACACCTTTGCGCCAGCATCTTTTACCCTGTCTGCGAGGGCCTGCGCTGAAAAGCCGCCAAAAATCACCGAATGTATCGCCCCTACTCGTGCACAGGCCAAAACTGCAATAGCGAGTTCTGGAATCATCGGCATATATAAACATACCCGATCACCCTTTCTCACACCTTTAGACTTGAGAACATTGGCAAATTTACACACCTGCTCATGCAATTCCCGATAGGTAAAAATACGGTCCTCCTCTCGGGGATCATTGGCAACCCAATGTATGGCTGTTTTTTCAGCCCGATGTAAAAGGTGCCGATCGAGGCAATTTTCCGTAATATTTAATTGCCCTCCTTTGAACCAGGAGACATTATAATCTTCGAAATCATATTCAAGAACTTCATCCCAGTGTTTTCGCCAGACAAATCGCTCGGCTTGTGCGGCCCAAAAGCCCTCGGGGTCGGTAACACTCTTTCGGTAGTCTACGGCATAGTCCTCAAGATTTTTAATTCTGCTCATGTTGGTTGTGGTAATTTTAGTTTTAGCTTGACTGTATTAGTTTCCTTGAATCCTTTTGTAAACTGCTGCACCTGTTAAATAATAAAAAATTATAATTATCGGATTATTAACTTAACAACAGAATAAATTAAGGCCTAATTATTGATTAACAGAATTTAATAGTATTTTTTAAGAATTCACAATTATTAACCGAAGATTTACCGTATTTTTTCCACCTTCATAAGCTGACCAACAGCCAGAAAAATCCCAAAGCGGGTTTCCAAAAAAATCGAGGTATAAAAAAATCCCACTTTTGGAAAAAAGTGGGATTTGAATATGTTATGTAGCGCCTATGAATTACAAAGCAATCTGCGCCTGAATTCTGAATTGTTCTGTAGTTTGTGCTGCAGAAAGGTTGTTGAAATCATTGGTGTATTCCGCAGTAATCTTTGCGTGAACCCCCATCAAGTACCAGTTAGCACCAATGTTCATTTGGTATCCGTTCTGATCTGCATATTGGAAACTGCTTCTTGAATATGCTGCGTAAGGCTGCAAGCGGCCTTTCTCCGAGAACTTAGGTAATAGAAAGCCAACCTGACCGTACATTACATCACCATTTGAAGTCCATTTGCCTTTATAAGCGTCGTTACCATAATCGTAGTGGTAATAAGCGCCATATGCTGTAAGTGCTCCACGACCCATTGGGGCATCATAGAAAAGATCAGCAGCAAAATGCTTCACATCATTGGTTTGAACAGCATTTTTAAAAGCATTCATATCTGTTAACGACAATTGCTTCAAATCTGAGAATGACTTTGATTCACCATTTTTGGTCTGAATCATGCCATCTTTATGATAGAAGAATCCTGCACCAACATTGAAGATGTGTTTCTGACCCAAATAAGTTCCGACAGCGAAAGGTAATTTATCTGATTCCTGATCCAAGAACTGGTAAGTGAAATAACCCTGAAGAACGGTATTTCCCAAGTTGCCATTAGACAAGTATTTTGATGCATACGCACCGTTTGATGTCAAGTCGGTTTTACCAGTAGCATCAAATGAATTTTCCATTGCATCGTTAAATGCCATGCGGTAATGTAATTTACCGATATGTCCTTTGGTGTAAACACCGATATGGCGAACAAACTGATCTGAGTTACCCAAAGTAGGCCACATGAAGAAAGGCTTCTGCATGTCCAAAGTCAGCATATTGATCGTAGAACCGTTGCTCATTCTTGATAAACCATTCCAATAATGCAAACCTGCACCAATAAACATAGAAGCAGGAGCTGTATCGAAAATTTTGTATTCCGCCCATGCATCATGTAAAAATACCTGAGAAGCATTTCCTGAACCTGTTGGAGACATATTGTGTGCACCAAGGCTGTTGGTACCAAAGTGTGTAACGATCAAGAAGCGATCTGACATTTGCGCCATCGCCAATAAACGTGCACGGCGAACACTTGGTGTGAATTTGAATTCATGCTGTGCATTCTCCTGACCTACAGCCCAGATTTGCGCCCACATGATAAAACGGATATAAGCAGAACCACTCTCATTCAATTTCAATTGAAGTGGATGGTAGGTTTCGTGGTGATCAGCAGTCACAGGGCCCACTACTACATTTTGCCCCAATTCCGTTGTTGTTTTATGGCCTTCAGCTTTGGTAATTGCTGAAATAGAAATCAAAAACACCAATAGTAAGGCTACTTTAAGCCCCGATTTTTGTAACAATTGATTCATTATCAAAAGCGTTTAGTCTTATAAGTTAAGTGTTCAAACGAACACTGAATGAATTGCAAAAACTTTACCCAAATGATGGATAATGCAAAAATTCTTGAAAAAAGATAAAATTGATCTATAAAAAACATACTTAAGATCATAATTGAGCTTTCGATCTAAAGTAGGATCTCCTCGATAAAAATTCTTGGCAAGGTCATTGAACACCACTCCATAAACAACAAAAAAATTATGGAAACGGTATTACAACTCATTGAATTACTGAACAATAAGGACGAATCTCCAAAAGCAATATTGGTTCACCCTGAGAGCTACGATATATTGAAGTTATATCAAAAAGATGATTTCTATATTTCATTTTTCAAGGGAAATCCACCCATTTTAGTTTCGGATGATTCCATTCCCTTGGGTCAATTATCGGTTAAATTCTAACAATTTTATTACATCATTTATCATCCCATAAATTTAGAATTTTATTCTAAAACATAGGCTAAGGCCAATAATATTATTATATTTGGATTATAATAATACAACTTAACCTATGATTAAGCATATAAAAACTTGGCTATCAGCCATATTGGTGCTATGCTCAACATCTGCCTGTGATCACAGCTGGCTTAATGTAGAGGAATTAAACATCGAGCAAAATGATGGACACTACTACATGCCTGTTGGACAAGCCAATTACAGCATGCGGGAGTTTATGAAGCTCGTTACAGGTGATGAGGTGAATATAGATGAAACCGAAGACGGCCAACTTTATTTGCGATACTCCCACAACATCGAATCCCAAACGTTACAGGATCTTATAGAAATTCAGGATGAACAGTGGCGAGAAGATATCAATCTCGCATTGCAGCAGGTTCCTTCCTCCAATCAGCGGATGCAGGCCGATGGGGCACTGATCGCGCATCGTGAGTTTGAGTGGGAAATGGCCGCTATTGAGGGTTTTCAGATGACAGAACTGAAATTTCTCGAAGCACTAATGACCTTCAGATTTGAACACAGTGCCAGATCGCTTTTTATGGTCAACATTACCATTCCAAGTATAAGAAATGCAGATAAAACGGTGGTTAGTTATGAGGTAGATTTGGCTAATAACCTCCCACAACTCAGCACAACATTAAAGGATCATTTTCTGAGCCTGAGAAAAGAGGGCGACAAAAATTACGTGGACATCACCATGGATGTTTACGCCAAATCGGGCACTCCACCCGATATTGCCACTTTACAAGAGCCGCTACAAATTACCTCAACAATTACCAATGCTGAAATGGCCCACATTTACGGCTACCTCGGCCAAAAAAATGATTTGCTCGAGCTTGCGCCTATTAACCTGGAATTCATGAAAGAGATGGAGCCTGATCAGATCAAGCTGGCTTCATCGAAAATGACCGTAAATATTACAAACAAATTTGGGGCAAATCTGGATGTTGACCTGCAATTGGCAGGCAGCCGCGATGATACGCAAACCGCTTTAAACCATACCGAGGAATTACTGATTCAGCGTGCTGCTAATATTGGCGACGAAGCGAGTACAATTTTTACTTTCCATCGCGATAACAGCAATATTACTGATTTACTCAACACCTTCCCCACCTCCATAGCCGTGGCCATCGACGCCACCTCGGTACCGCATAATGCCAGTGAAGGCGAAGAGTTGAACTTCTTTTCCAGCCATGGGGGAATTGATGGTACTGTGGATATTGAAATTCCGCTTGAAATGTCTTTTGACACCTTCATTTACGATCAATCCACCGAAATTAATGAGATTGACGTCGATACCGCAGCGATACAAAGTGCTTCGATCATCATCAATACAACCACGACGATCCCCTCCAATATTGCTCTGCAGTTTGTTTTTATCGGTGAGAATGATCAGCCCCTGGCTACGCTCTTTCCCGCCGCGGGCAAACTGATTGTCGGTTCCTTTGATGGAACACCGCAGGAATCTATCAGCCATACGAATATTGACAAAACCACCCTTTTTGCGCTCTCTCAAGCTAAAAAGATCAATACCTACTTTACATTCGATACGCGTACCGATCAATCGTTACAAAAATCCAAATTTGTCGCCGATCAGAATATCGATATAAAGATAGGGCTGAACGTCAGCATGAAAATTACCGACTTATAACCTCCAACCCGCATCAACCCATGAAATACTTTCTATTCCTCATTATGGCTTTTGGAGCGTTCTACAATACTCATGCTCAAAATCAGCAAACCCTCTATCAGTTTGACCCTCAGAGTAATGCAACAGCTTTTCAGATGAATCCTGCATTCATCCCCGCTGCCAAATTCACCATCGGGTTACCCATAAGCCAATTGAATATTCAAGGGCGTTTTGGACTGAAACCCACTGATATTGGCACCTATGATCAAGAAACGCAAACGTTGAACATTAATGCAAACAATTATAAAATAAGATCAGGGGAAGATTTTGAAAACCGTTTCTCAGGAAATTTCACGCCCATATTTATTGCTTATTCCAATGGGAAAACGGCATTTTCTTTCAGTGCTGGTACCCGATTTTACGCACAGCACCAAGTTTCGCAATCCCTCATCGACCTTGCCATTAATGGCAATGGCTTTACGGAGGAAGAACTTGCTGGCGGTCAATATACAAAAGTAACGACAGGAAATATTTCCACCTCTAATATAGTTTATGGGCAAGCATCGATGGGTTTTGGAAGAAAAATAGGCGAACGCCTGACCATCGGGCTGAAAGGTAGCTTTCTTTGGGGCATGTATAATGTGAGTACCAATGACATGAGTGTGACCATTGAAAGCGATGCCCGTGCCAACCGAAACAAGGTGCATTCCAGCGACGGGGTGATCAATACCTCCAATATTTCTGACAATTCCGCGCATGGTGACGAGATTCTTTCCGCCATTTCTCCAAATGGAAATTATGGCGTAGCCATAGATTTGGGAATCAATTATCAGCTGACCGAAAAGGTGACCATCAGTGCTGTCGTTAAAGATATGGGCGCTATCCAATGGGATCAGCAAACAGAAGAAATTACTTTTTCAAAAAGTGCAATTGACCAAAATGGAATTGATTTGGATCGCTTCCTGAATATCAAGAGTGAGTCTGATGGCAGTGATGTGGATTTTTTAGAAGAAGTTACCGACCAATTCGAGGAAGTTTTGCAATTAGACTCCGTCCAAAATAAAAAGCACACTGCAACCTTACCGATCAGAAATATGATCAGTATTGATTACCAGCTATCCAAGCGGCACCGCGTAGGCCTAACCTCCATTAATGAGTTTCATCAAGGATCATGGAATGCAGGTATCAGCACTTTCTATAATTTTTACCTTGGCTCAGCCTTTTCCATGATTGTCAACTGGACAGCAATTAATAATAGCTATGATAATATTGGCGCAGGATTTCGATGGAATATTGGAGCGGTACAACTTTACATGCTGACAGATAATATACTTGCGCCACTGCGACCACACCAAACCAATAATTTTGCACTATCTACAGGTATAAACCTGCAGTTTGGTCGTAAAAAAATGAAGGTTAAGAATTGGGAGGATTAAATTTATCAATTTTCTACAATTGTTACCAGGGTCTGATGATTGATGATAAGCTTGGGCTTCATAAAAAAATGTACCAATATTTGACATCAATCATCGGCCTGTTTTTAATAGGAAGCACCAATAGGGTCCTCAATTGTGCTACATAAAATGCCCACCATTCCCTCCAAGTATTGCCTCTTCATTAAGTTCTCCTTACTGAGCCTGTAAGGAAAAAGGGACATCAAAAAGAATAACACACACTGAATCCACAATATCAGTTATCGACGACACTTAAATCTGTGTTCAATACCGATTCATCGATCATTTTTTTAAGATTGGCAATAAAATGCGGACTATCGCTTTGACCTGATTCTTCAATTGTCTGATTCGGGAAATGGAAGATCGCCTTACCACTTAATGCAAAATTGAGTATTGCACTATATATGATCGACACAAAGAAAGTGGGGCTTATCCTCAGGTCTATATTATATTTCAGGGTAACCTTCAGCAATTGTTCGTTCAGGCCTGCAAGAATTGATTCTGTAACACCGATTGCCCGAGCGCACAACATTGGCCGCGCATTGAGATGTTGCTCAATCTGAACCACTTTTAACAATGGCCGCAATTCAATAAATAACTCCAGCAGTGCAATACAATTCTCTGTAAAAGACTGCGCGGTCAGATCTTCAGACTTACAGGAGTTCATCAGGTCACTGACTCTTTTCTGATACATTACTATGGATTCATTGAGAATCGCCTCCTTGGAGCCAAAATAGTAATTCAGCATTCCCTGGCTTACATTGGCACTCTGCGCAATCGCTCGAGTTGATGCTCCATCATAACCTTTGGCAGCAATTACATTTATGGCTCGTTGTAAAATTAGTGACTTCTTCGTTCTCGATATCATAACTTAATTATCTTCGAATTAACCATTCACTCACCGTAATAACACGTGGGCTATGGCTTATAAATAATGTACAAGATGTTCAAGTCACGCTATAATCACAAAATTCAAAATCAAACAACTAAGTAAACCGTTAATAGCAGATTAGAAAAATTAACTCAATCAGTTGATTAACAGCACTAACTATTGGTTAAAGTTGAATCAACAGCCATTTTAATCGCTATATCATATCGATATTTATTTGTATTCTAACCCAATTATAATAATTACTATCCCGAAACAAAACCCGAAATAGTGCTAATCATAAAAATAGGACAATGGTTTGGGACAAAAAAATACCACCAAAGGTTGGTGGTATCATTTGTAAGGCAAATTTATAATTCTTCAAGCATTTCATTCTCGATCCGTTCTTGCCGTTTTCGGCTTTTAAATTCAGAGGCCTGCCGCTTAATATCAATCTTTTCCATTTCGCTGAGCGCATTTTTCAAACGCTCCCTTTTCAGTTCAAATGGAAAGTTGATACTTTCGAGTGCCTGTAACTGAAGGGGCGTTCGTGTCCGCTTAATTTGATTATACATCCATGCATAAAGCTTCTTCTCAGAAGTAGGGACGTTGAAGTGGCCATGTTTCTTGTAGAAGCGTTTCATTTTGAGGAACATTTTCTCCCAATAGTCCTCCAGTACATTCCACGAAAAACCGATATCCTCAAGGCGCTTGATCCGATCCAGCGGCATTCTGTTTTCTTTATACAATCTGCGCTGTTCATTCACAAACCGACTCAATTTGTAAAGATCAGAACCACGGGGCCATAAGGTCTGGGAAACGTGCGTCGTCCCATATTTTTCTTTATAGTCGATCAACTTACCAATGTTCTCTTCGAACTTATCGGCTGTTCGGTAACCCCAATCAAAATTAATCGCTTCCAAAAGATCACGCTTCTCCTGGGAAAAAACCGAGCGGGTACGAGAGAACCTTCGCTGGTTTTTACACCACAGATATAATTTTGAAAACTTGGCATCACCATGAGGCACTTTAGAGTGCCCATGTTCCTCATAAAAAGCTTTTAGCTCTTCATATCGCTCTATCCATTTGGCATCCCAATATTGATGATTTGAGGCTTTTGAGATTTTTTCCATCAAAATATCTTGAAGTTAACTGACTATCATTACACATATATGTATACCAAAAGTTTAATCTATTGATCAGCGAATTGAGTAAACGCATTATTAACCCCACTTCCATCCTTAACCGCAACAAACACTCAACCCCTTTAAAACCAATGATATACAAAAATATTGTTTAATACTCAAACAATATTTATTCAGAAATTTAATTTATTATAACCATAATTTAACAGAATAAATATGTAATTCTGTTTAAGATCAAATCAAATAAGCTAAGTTCAATTTTTTTTGTACAGAACAATTGACTATCGCTATCTGATAGGAATGGTATGAATAAGTAACATCCTGTCCTTAAAAATAATAATAATTTTACCTAAACAAAAGTATTTTATTGACAATCTAAAGCAAAAAAATACAATTTGAAAAATTGGACATAAAAAAACGGGTACGAAACTTCGCGTACCCGCATTTCCACTGTTCAACCTGCAAATTGCTGTTACTCAAAAATAGGCAATTTTTTGCAAGTAGAGAAGTTGAACCGTATTTATATTTTTTATTATGAAAAAAACTTATCCAATTGTTTTCACAAATTCTGTAACAGAAGCAAAAGCAACAATTTGATGGTGGCTTTCCTCAGCAGGAGCTACTGTTTCATGTTCCCAAGTGCTTGAAAATGGAATATGTACCGCTTGGCCACCGATTTCAAGAACGGGAAGAACATCCGATTTCAAAGAATTGCCAATCATCAGAAACTCTTCCGCCTTAATATCATGACGGTTGAGTATTTCCTGATACTGTGCCGCGGTCTTGTCTGATACAATTTCAACCTTATCAAAATAATCTGCCAGCCCTGAACGGGCTAACTTGCTTTCTTGGTCTAATAAATCACCTTTGGTAATAACCATGAGTTGATAGTGCTGAGAGAGGGTTTTTAGGGCCTGCTCAACGCCTTCAATATTTTCAACGGGATGTTCAATCATTTCTCGCCCCCAGTCAATGATCTGCTGAATGTCCCCTCCTCTTACCAAACCTTCGGTAAGTTCAACGGCAGTTTCAATCATTGAAAGAATAAAACCCTTCACACCGTAACCAAAATACTTGAGGTTTTTGATTTCCGTTTGAAACAAATGCTTCCGCAGCACTTCTTCAGGAACGTACTGTTCCAAAAGCTTGAAAAAACGTTCTTGTGTGGCATCGAATATGGTTTCGTTCACCCACAGCGTATCATCAGCATCAAAGGCTATCGTTTTTATTTTTGGATCTATCATAATGGGACTTTTAGAGCGATTATTGGTTTGAGGCAATAATAATTACTTTAGTGCGGAATAAGAACTGCACTAATAAAAATTAATCAACAATTCGCAATACGCAAAAAAAACAGCTTCAAACTGAAGCTGTACATGTTATTCATTTATAAGAACAGAACCCTTAAATGGCCTTTCTGATGTTTTAGTCTTTAATAATCTCGTTCATGTAGGAGATCCTCTTTTGAATTTCAGCTTCAATAACATCAATTATTTTCACTACTTCTTTCGGATTCATCCTATCCACCGCTTTCATCTTCTTATTGTAAGACTGATAGCTGATGCCCATTCCTTTGACAATATCGGTTTGCTTGATCGGCAATTCCGCAATCATTGAAGGAAGGTGCTCAATCATTTCCTGATATTTTGTGATAAGATCCTTCATTTCTTTTAACGAAGGCACAGATTCATTATTGCTCATAGTATTAACAGTTAATTTGATGTCGATTCAATTTGGTAGAAATTATAACAAAAATTGAACCATCTCAAAAGCTGAGGTTCAAAATCCGCTCATATATATAATCTAACTGTCAATAAAAATGTTTAATATAGGATGATAAAGGTTAAAATTTTCTTTTGAAATTGATGTTTCTGATCTCAACAAAAACCTAACTTACTGAAAAAGAGTCAGTAAAAAAAATTATGAATGATCCTCTTAATTTATGTTATCATTAAATTTATAGCCTACCCCTTTAATGGTCACGATCAGGTCATTGCCAATCTTCTCACGAACCTTCCGCACGTGCACATCCACAGTTCGAGGAAGGATATACACATCTGTTCCCCAGATATCCCTTAATAACTCATCCCTTGAGAGTATTTTTCCTGGTGATTGCGCAAGTGTATAAAGCAACTCAAACTCTTTCTTTGGAAGCGGCAGCTTTTCTCCATGCGTCTCCACGGTGTAACTCGTTTTATCAATGCGTAGCGAGGGAAACGTCAATACATCCTGCGCATCCATCGTTTTGGGAGAAGTACGCTCCAGGAGGGCTTCTATTCTTCTTTTAAGCGCACGTGGCTTCACAGGTTT
The DNA here is from genome assembly GCF_036492425.1 of Persicobacter psychrovividus. Lineage (NCBI taxonomy): Bacteria > Pseudomonadati > Bacteroidota > Cytophagia > Cytophagales > Persicobacteraceae > Persicobacter > Persicobacter psychrovividus. The sequence continues at coordinate 231,529 of NZ_AP025295.1, read as the reverse complement.
GATAATATAGTCGTTTGCCCCCATATCGAAGGCTGCAACCTCTGAATACTCTTCAGAACGCGCTGTTAAAAATACAATCAATGCCTGATCAATCTCAGGATTATTTCTCAGTTGTCTGCAAGCCTCAATGCCATCCATATTCGGCATCATTATATCAAGCAAAATTAAATCTGGTTTGAACACCCTCGCACGCTCAACGGCTTCGATCCCATCTGCCGCAGTTTCAATGGCATAGCCTGCATTTTTTAAATTATACTCCAGTAAATCGCGGATGTCTTCTTCATCATCCACTACCAAAACTTTATGTTGTATTGATTCCATCATGTATCTTAAATTACAATGACAATGTTACAACCTACCCGTGAATAAATTTTTGTGCAAAAATTACCATTGCTTTAAGATATCAGCTTGATGATAACATTCGCTTAACCGCCTATTTTATTTATTTTTAAAGACGCTCCCAAACATTTGTGTTGCAATAAGTTTAGAGGTGACAAAACAGGTAGCTTGATTCATGTTCCGTCGCACCTAAAAAAGAAAGTCATCAATCGCCCGCGACAAAATAGGTACGTCCCTTTAATTTACTTTTTAAAGCAATATCCCAATATTTAAATTTCATCTGAAAGACAAAATCAATCGGTGTGTTTTGTATTGTTTTTTTATGTTTTAACTGTTTTAATTGTTTTAGGCTTTATATCCTTTTGATATACAGATGGTTATAAAGGGTTATTACGACATAGTAGGTAATCTGCGCGACAGATCATGTATTTGGCGTGACATAGTAGGTAATTGGTACGACGTATTGTGGATAAAGTCTGACGTATCATGAACATCACGGACATTTTAGGTATTTAGATAGACATGATAGGGATTGTTGTGAATTTTATGTGTAGATAAGTTTTGACAAATTGTGTTTTATTGATACTGTATATAAAATTATTTAATTGTTTGTTCCTTTTCTGTCGTAATAACTTTCCAACCTACCTTTTCTGTCGCATAATATTGATTTGAGTTTTACAGCAATTTGTGTTGATAGACACTTCTGTGTTCATGTTCTGTCGGATTTATTTTGGAATATCCCTACAATGTCGTAGTTTCGATTTTGAAACGAATGCGACAGATTATGAATATCACTGATCGTTCCGTAGCAGGAATAAAAAACTACAAAATTGTTAAGTCGAATAAGCTTATCAATTCAAAACATACATTGAGTCCTTTGCAGTGGCGTTTGATATTATTAACTGCTGCTCAGATTCGCAAAGATGACACCGAATTTAATGAGTGTTGCATTGGTTTACGTGAACTTTTTGATCTTAAAAAGGGAGATAAAATATCGGATAAGTACAATCAGGCTCGTGAGGCAGCTGTAGGGCTGACCAACTCTTCTGTATATATTCAGAAAGGCAAGCACTGGGTGGCTTTTCCGTTTGTAACTAAGGCGGAGGGGAATGAAGGAGAAGACTTTATCAAGATCCGATTTGCGCAGGAAATGAAGCCATTTTTCCTGCAGTTGAATGCCGGAGAATACACCGCATATAAGCCAATAAATTGTTGGGGATTCGTTAGTGGTCACAGTTTCAGGCTTTACGAGTTACTGATTCAGTATTTTCCAAATATTAATAAAAGGAATTTCACCCTTGACAGCTTCAAAAATTTATTAAATGTTGAGGATAAGTATAAGCGATTTTCTGACCTTAAACGGCGGGTGATTGAGCCTGCTGTTCATGATATCAATTCTTACGAACCCTCTGGGATGTTTGTGGAATATGAGATCAAAAGACGTGGACGATCAGTAACGGACATTATCTTCTATATGTCCAAAAAAGGGAATGCTTTAGTTTCTGATGCTGCTGCCGCTGAAATGGGCAAGGTGAATATTGAAGAGCCTGCTGCTAATCAGGCTGCGTTGAATTTTGATAAGGTGTCCGCCGAAGAGGTTGTGCCAATCCCTAATCTGTCGGAGGATGAGGAAATTCTTGCTGCCATAGGGTTTAAGGCCAAAAATAAGGCTGAACAACAAAAGGCGCTTGAGGCTATTTCTCATCTAATTCGCCAGTATGGCCTCATTCAGGTACATAAAAAGGTCTTTGTGGTGCAGCAAGCCGCTAATGTCAGTAGCCCTATTGGGTATTTAACGATGGCCTTAAAGGATGATTACCAATTGAAAGAGCCCGCAAAAGCGACTGCGAAAGCTTCGGATGCCCAGTCTGCTTATGTGCAAAATAAGCAGAAAGAACAACAGGCGCGGACCGCAAAAGTGCTGCATAAGAAAAAACAAGATGCGATTTCGAAAGAATTTGATAAATTTTGGAAGGATCTCTGTTTTCAATATTTGAATGAAAATATTTTCGGGCAGTACCCCAATTATGTGGCTTATCTAAATTCAGATGCCTCTGCTTATGAGCGTAAATTTTTGGAGGAATGGAACAAAAATAAGCCCTCAGCAGAAGCGAAGAAGTATTTTGGCAGATGGATTATCGGGCAAATTGGAACCAAGGAGCATCAGGCATATTTGAAAGAAGGTGTTAAATATTATGCGCAGAAGCATCATGATTTTGACTGGGATGCCTTATAGTGTATTATAAAATAATGGTTAGAAATCTTGAAAGTTGAGCGGAGTCAGTATGATGACCGTATCCCAAGATGGATATAAGAAATTGCGGCTTTGTCGGCCTCAGTAATTAAGGAGCATTTTCATGCTCCTTTTTTTGTCGCTCGAATTTTTCAAATCAGCACTTTTATAAAGTGCTTTAGATCAGGCTATTGTGATTTTATTTTACCAAATTATATTTGGTGTAAAAATTAAACAGCTGTAAATGAGCGCTTTGCATTAAGGTGTACGGATTAGGGATATGCGTAAAAATTAGTCCCTTAATTGGCGCAGCGAGTAAGGGATTATCAGTATCTAAAATTGTTAGCAAAAAAAAGCCACTCATTTGTGCGATGAGTGGCTCGAGAAAATGTGTGTTCTTTCGAACAATTGTGCAATGTGAATTAATCTATAAAATGGTAACGAACAAACGCTTCCATTGCTTCATATTCCGCTAACCCTAACTGATTGTACAGGTGAGCAGTTTCTTTATTTCGCTCTTCGGCACGTTGCCAAAATTCTCTTGAGTCAGAACCTTGAAAAACAACGCCGTCTTTTTGAGATTCATGGTAGAAAATTGATTTACGCTTACGCAAAACTTGATAAGGGCTCATTGGGACTGCCATTTCAATTTCGTTGATTGGCCATTCGTGCCATGCACCACGGTACAACCAAACCCAACAATTTTGCATAGACTCCTCATTTTTCAGCCCGTTTAATGCTGCAAAAATACCATCAAGGCATACACGGTGTGTGCCATGTGGATCGGCCAAATCACCTGCTGCATAAATTTGATGCGGTTGAATCTCCTGAATGATATCTGTGATGATCTGAATATCATTGTCGCCAAGAGGCAATTTTTTCACCCGACCAGTTTCATAAAATGGAAGGTTGAGAAAATGAACACGTGATTCTTCAATTCCTATATAACGACAGGCTGCGATAGATTCTTCCTGACGGATAGAGGTTTTGATCGATCGAACACTTGGCGTATCAATATCACCCGTTTCTTTCATGTCAAGGAAACCGATAATTTCTTTATGCAAAGAGCAGGATTCCTGTGTTGAAATTTTGAAGCGATCATTGAAAGCTTTGGTGAATTTTGCAAAACGGCGGGCATCATCATCCATCACGGCAATATTACCCGATGTTTGGTAGGCGATATGTACTTCATGGCCCTGATCTACCAATCGCTGAATGGTACCTCCCATTGAAATCACATCATCGTCGGGATGTGGCGAAAATACCAAAACCCTTTTTGATTCTGGCTGAGCTCTTTCGGGACGTTGTGAGTCATCAGCATTCGGTTTTCCTCCAGGCCAACCTGTGATGGTATGCTGAAGCATGTTGAAAACCTTGATATTTATATCGTGCACTGGGCCGTAAATGGTTACGAGCTGATCCAAGCCATGCTCGTTATAATCTTCAGTTGTAAGTTTTAAAACTGGTTTTCCCAAAGAAATGGATAAATGGCAAACCGCTTTCTTAATCATGGCATCAGTCCAGACAATATCACGAACAAGCCAAGGGAAATCAATTCGGGTCAATTTCTCCGCCGCCGCTTCGTCCAGAATAACATCTACATTAGGGTGTTCCTGAAGAAAAGTTGTCGGAACACTTTCTGTAATCGGACCTTCAACTGCCTCACGGATAATTGGTGCTTTTCCGTTACCCCAGGCCATTAGTAAAATTTTTCGGGCTTCCATAATCGAGCCCACACCCATCGTAATTGCGCGGCGGGGTACATTATTTATCCCACCAAAACTTGGCGCGGCATCTCTTCTGGTTAACTGATCGAGTGTAACCATTCTTGTTCTTGAACGAATACCAGAACCTGGTTCATTGAAACCAATGTGTCCTGTTCGACCAATACCCAAAAGTTGGATGTCTATTCCTCCCGCCTGGCGAATTTGTAATTCATAATTTCGGCAGAATTCAGGCACCTCTTCCATACTTAATGTTCCATCAGGAAGGTGTGTATTTTCTTCCTTGATGTCGATATGATCGAAAAGGTTTTCTTTCATGAATCGAACATATGAATGTACCGATTCAGGTAACATCGGATAATATTCATCAAGGTTGAATGTGATGACATTTTCAAAGCTTAACCCATCCTCTTTATGTGCGCGGATTAATTCTTCATAAACTTTCAATGGAGACGAACCCGTGGCTAAACCCAAGACAACCGTTTTGTTTTCCTGCTGGCGTTTTTTGATCAAAGAAATAATTTCCTGAGCAATCCATTTAGAACCTGTTTTGGCATCTTCATAAATGGTAGTGTTTAAATGTTCAAATTCCCGATCTGTTAGGAAGTTTTCCATGTTTAAACCCAACTCGTTTTCATTTAAAGTATTGAATTGCGTCTCCATTATGTTATATGATTATATTAAATAAGCTTCTTTATTAATTAAAGGGTTAATATTCCCCCTTCATTACGAAGGTATCTAAAAAAATAGGCAAAACCAACAGTTTTAAATTAAAAATGGATAGAATTAGGCCGTATTAAATAAAAAAAGCAATTTTATTCATTGGATTTGGGAATATTTAAGGCTATTTTGAGAATTATTAATTTATTTTGATTGAAATGATCGCTAATTACAGGGATCATCGACTATATAACATCTAAATGGACCCATCTGTTAGTAAAATATCTATAAAAAAGCAGATACGGAAAAACCAGATTTTAAGGTTTTTTCGCGCTCATCCCCTATTGTCTCCATCTGACATTGCCAATGAGACGCAGTTGACGCTTCCGATGGCCTCTTCGCTGACCAAAGAGTTGGCTGATGAAGGCTATATTGTGGTTGCTGAAGTGCAGAACTCCAAGGTTGGCCGTCCGGCGACCCTCTATCAGTTGAATCCTACGGGAGGATATACTTTGGGTATTACTCTTGGTGCGCGTAAATCGCGTATGATTCTGCTGAACCTTAAAGAAGAGGAGCTGGATTTTATTGAGTATGCGAGTGTTGATTTGAATGATGAGGAAAATACGATCAATACGCTTTCAAACCGGATTGATGAATTGATTTCCAAAAATGAGATCCCAAGGGATAAAATTCTCGGGGTTGGTTTTGCAATCTCGGGCTTGGTCAATGCGAAAAGTGGTAAGTCACTGACTTATTTTAAAGATTCCACCTCTTCGCTTCAGGAGTTGTTACAGGAAAAACTTGGTTTCGAGGTGGCACTGGAAAACAATGTGAACGCGGTTACCCTGGGCGAGAAGTACTTTGGAAAAGCCAAGGAAACGGAAGATGCTGGCTGTATTCACCTTGACTGGGGAATAGGTATGGGGCTGATTCTCGGAGGTGAACTCTATGGTGGGCACTCTGGTCTTGCAGGGGAAATTGGTCATATTCGCGTTGTTGAAGGTGGCGATATTTGTTCTTGTGGAAAGATTGGTTGCCTGGAAACCGTGGCTTCAGGGCGAGGGCTGATCAATAAAGCTGTCCGGTTACTGAAAGAAGGTCGGCCAAGTATCATTGCCAAAAAGTATCATGGAGATTTTGACCAGATCGTACTGGAAGATTTATTGGATGCAGTTCAGCGCGGAGATCAGTTTAGTCTGGAGCTTGTAGAAGAAGCGGGTAAATATATTGGAAAGAGCATTGGTACTTTGATTAACCTTTTGAATCTTGAAAAGGTCATTTTAAGTGGTAAACTTTCTCAAATGGGAGACGCCCTACTCTACCCTATTCGGTCGGCAATTATGCACAGTTCACTTACGGAGATGAAGGATGATGTGGACATCGTAATTTCTGATATTGATGTTAGGGCGGGCTGTCTTGGAGCGACAACCTTGATTACCAAGAAAATTTTTGAGAGTGTAAATATCGACGCCGATCTTTATGTTTAAGATCAGCTGATAAAATAAAAAGGGATTTCAATACTAAATTGAAATCCCTTTTTTTATGTTGGTGAGTTTGTAATTTCTTGTAATTGATCAATTAAGTTACGAAGCTGGTGAAAGTCTTCTGGCGTTGAGTTTGAATCAATGCGGCGTAATACTTTGTTGATTTCTTTTTTCTTAATATCAGTAGGCGTAAGTGTCTTTTTAACCGATGGTTTTTTCAGAGGTTTATGCTTGCTGATCAGTTGTTGAATAGTTTCAGCCTGCTCTTTAACTTCAGTTTCGGTAAGTTTTGCAAGGCCTTGAACATCTGATTTTCGAATTTTCGTATCCCCCGAAAGGATAGACTCCTTCAGGGCTGGGTCGGTCTTTCCAATCAGATCAACGCCTGTGGCATAGTCTGCATTATTCCTGACAGATTTCGGTGAAGTCTTGTATTCCTCGGCAAGACGCACCTCCGTTTTTACTGAAGTAGCAACCTGGTGTTGGTCCCCCGTTCTCTTTTGTCCACCTTGTGTCCCCTTTTCTCGCTGATAGCGCAAGCCTATAAAATAGGCACGTTGCTCGTCAGTGAGGTTTCTTCGGCCAAGCTGATTATTGATCATCCAGTCTTTAGCCGCCTCCATATTTTTAAACTCAAGAAGCTTGAAGTCAAAATGAAGTTGGTGTTTTTGGGTGATGCTGTAACGGTTATGACCATCCACGAGCACATATTGGCCGTCTGTTTTCCAAATTAATATCGGTTCCCTAAGTCCTTCCTCAAGGATATTCGCCTCCAACTGCTCATACTCTTCTTTTTGTAGCGCAGGAATCATTTGCTTGAGCTCGTCATTGATGATGATATTACTCTTTATCACCTCCTTCGAGTCTCCCAAGAAATTAGAAGTTGCTTTTTTTGCAACATTCTTTTCTTTAGCCATTTGGAATTTTTTTGCCATAAAATCAGAATCAATTAAAAGTTTCGACCAATTCTTTTGTTAAGTTGAGGTAATCTTTTGCCCCGTTGGAAGTCGGTGCATAATCAAGAATATGTTGCCCTATTTCTACAGATTCAGCCAGGGAGATATTCTGACGGATATTGGTTTTCATCAATATATCATCTCCAATCAGTTCGCTTACCTGATTCACGGCTTCCTGTGAAAGGACTGCACGGCTATTATACTGAGTGAAAAAAGCACCCGCCAAAGCCAATTCATTATTCGCACCAGCATCTTTTATTTCCTCAATAATGGAAATGACTTTACGTAATCCATCGAGGCTGTATTTTTGTGCATGCAAAGGCACAATCACGCGGCTTGCTGCGACCAATGCGTTAACGGTTATGATTCCAAGCGATGGAGGGCAATCCAATAAAATGAAATCATATTTGTCATGAATTTCGGCAATGGTTTTTTTGAGCTTAAATTCTCGGCCCAGGCTTGCGTTCAACTCTGTTTCATAATCAGCAAGAGAATCGTTACTACAAGTCATGTGCAGGTTTTCCTCCAATGAAATAATGATGTCTTCGAGCTTGTAATTTTTTCGGAATACTGACGTGATGTTTCGGTCATCAGACATTTCAAAGCCCAAACCATTGGAAAGGTTGCCCTGCGAGTCCAAGTCCATGATCAAGGTACGGTATCCTAATTTGGCTAAGCATGCGCCCATACTGGCGACACTTGTTGTTTTTGCCACTCCCCCTTTGCGGTTGGCAAATGCTAAAATAATGGGTTGTTTCTTTGTCATTATAATTAAAATGAATCGGCTTACTCATCGACTTGCCTTGATCGCTACTGCTGCAATTGCTTCCTCAAAAGATGATTTATAAAAATCGCTGAAAAATGCTTTTGGGATGAAGTGGTAAAATTTACCACTTTACGATGCGAATTGTAGTTCTATTTTTGTTCTGAGAACTTTTTTGGCTGTCCTGCTTTGGAGATTATAAAGGTATAAATTTTGTTTTTATTCTCACTCCTTGTCAAGAAAAGTTTTCTTTTGATTCGTAAAAATTCATCGTTTTTCCATTAAATCGCATACGATTTCCAAATAATTATTGAAGTGGTAAATTTTACCACTTCAATAATGGGTGTTTGATTTGGTCGTGAAGGCACTTGATAACGATTAAATTATTGGAGTGGTATCGTTCTGTTGTTCTGAATCGACACTTGTTTTTTATCGAGGTGCCGAGGCGTTCTTTGGTGAAGTGGTAAAATTTACCACTTGAAATTCGATCTACCATATTACAATTTACACGTTTTTGGGGGTGATAAATGAATTAGACTTCTGTAGAAAGGCAAGTGCTTTGCCACTGTTGCGATGTTCTCAGATGGTAGGCTACAACTACATTTTCTCTCCCGCGATAGATTATCCTCGCCTCGTTAAGCACTCTAATTTTTTTGACTTTCTATGTAGAAATGAATGTAATGCTCCTACGCTATCTTGACTTTGGCACCTTATGGCTAAAGAACCGATAGTGCTATCGTTTCAAACAACCACTTCTAATTATGAAGTGGTAAATTTTACCACTTTGACTTCTGCTAAATAATGCTGTGTCTATTCCGAGATACTGCGGTTTTGTATATAGGTCTTTTGCGTGGGAATAGCGATCTTTGAAGAAGAATAGTGGTTTGATCCCTAAATTATTCATGATTTTCCATTGTCCGTAAATGTCGCAGAATCATATAGATTTTTCATTCGCTACAGAATACTCCTTTTCAAACTGCGTACTGCAAGACTTCCTAAATCTGCCATCGTATTTAAATTTCCTCTGGGAATGAATTGCTGATCAATATTTGTGAGGCTTTGCTTTTACCCTTGTCTAATTATTCTAAATTGACAGGGCTTAAAGAGAAAAGGGGGCTGTTCATGAAGTGGTAAAATTTACCACTTTAATTGTTGCAGGCTTTAACTATTGGCTTGATTTGATTGCTTGGCGATAAATTCTGAAGTTATCAAGTGTCGCGTTCTGAAGAAAAAGACAGAATTTTTTGATATATCAATTGAGCGAAATAAAATTTGGCAAAAAGTAATGATCAGTATTTTGTTGATGGAAAGGTGTCCGTTTGCTACGCTTTAAGCATATGGAATTAGGCGTCTTAGCGAAATATTAGTTGGTTTTGCGGCCCAATTTATATGCACTTTATTTTGTATTTTAAAGTTTTTAATTACGATTCAAACTAAAACCTAACGATAATGAGTTTAACGAAATTATCAGATTTGAGCCAACTGTTAATCGATGCATCCATTAAACCTCGTTTAGTGGTCGCAGTAGCTGCAGATGATTATGTTTTGGCGGCGGTGAGTGAGGCGGCGAGTGCTGGCTATGTTTTTCCTATCCTTGTTGGTGATGCGGATAAGATTAAGATGGTTATTGAGCAAAATAATTTCGTTTTCAATCAGGTTGAAATTGTTGATGAGTCCGATGATGATAAAGCCGTTTATCAGGCCGTTGCATATATAGCAGAAGGTAAGGCTGACATTCTAATGAAGGGCCTTATATCAACGGGTACATTGTTAAAGCGTGTTCTTGATAAGACGTTTAATCTGAAAGCTTCTAAAGTGATGTCTCATTTGGCATTTTTTGAGATGCCGAGTCAAAATAGGGTAGTGGCAGTTACAGATGCTGCAATGAATATCGATCCTGATCTCAACCAAAAGGTAGCGATTGTAGAAAACTCAGTGAGCTTCATGCGAAAAATAGGCTATGAATTGCCTAAAGTAGCAGCCATAGCTGCTGTTGAAGTTGTTAATCCTGCAATGCAAGCCACCTTGGATGCCTCGGCACTGACGGTAATGAATCTTCGTGGTCAGATTAAAAATTGTGTGATAGATGGTCCTTTGGCTTTGGACAATGCCGTGAGTATGGAAAGTGCTCAGCATAAAAAAATCACTTCTGATGTGGCGGGACAGGCAGACCTGCTTTTGGCACCAAATTTGGATTCAGGTAATATACTATATAAAGCCTTTGCGTTTATTGGGCATAGCCCCAGTGCGGCGGTAATTTTAGGCGCCAAATGCCCTATAGTATTGACCTCGCGTGCGGACAGCCCACAATCGAAACTGAACTCTATTATGTTGGCTGCTGCAGCACTTGTTTTAAAAGATTAAACATTGACCCATGAAAAGTTTAAAAATATTAACCCTAAACCCAGGATCTACCTCAACCAAAATTGCTGTTTATAGTGGAGAGTTGGTTTTGATCTCTGAAACGATAAAACACCAAAGCGAGGAGCTGGATCAGTTCGACACCATTTTTGATCAAATGGAACTGCGCAAGCATACCATTTTGGAGTGTCTTTCTGCGGCAAACATTGAGATTGATTCTTTAGATATGGTCATTGGTCGTGGTGGACTGTTGAAACCAATTTCGTCGGGGATTTATGAGGTCAATGAGGATATGCTTTATGATTTGGTTCATGGTGATTTGCAGCATGCCTCCAATCTTGGCGCTTCAATTGCTCATGAAATTGCCAAAACCAGCACTAAAGGAATCAAGGCTTATATTGCAGACCCCGTGGTGGTCGATGAAATGTCTGAAATTGCCAAGCTGACAGGGCATCCAAATTTTAAGCGTCGTTCTATCTTTCATGCGCTCAATCATAAAGCCGTGGCGCGTCATTATGCAGGCATAACTAAAAAGCCTTATGACCAAATGAACTTGATCATCGCTCATATGGGCGGAGGCGTTTCAGTTGGCGCACACCAAAATGGAAAGGTCGTGGATGTTAATCAGGCACTCGATGGGGAAGGGCCAGTTTCACCTGAGCGTTCGGGGAGCTTACCCGCAGGCGATTTGATTCGTGCCGCCTTCAGTGGAAAATATTCAGAGGCTGAAATGCTGAAGATGGTTGTTGGACACGGTGGGATGGTCGCTTATTTGGGGACTAATGATGCCTATAAAATTGAACAACTTGCAGAAAAAGGAGATGAATCAGCTATTCAGTTTTATGAATTGATGGCCTATCAGGTGAGTAAAGAGATCGGCTCCCTTGCCACTATTTTTGCGGGTAGTGTGGATGCGATAATACTAACTGGTGGATTAGCAAAAAGTGATTACCTTGTTGATAAAATTAAAGCCCGCGTTTCTTTCTTATCCAAAGTAGAAGTATTTCCTGGGGAAGATGAAATGTATGCTTTGGCCATGAATGGCATTTGGTTGAATCAGGGAATCCTGCAATTACAGACTTATAAAGGACGCGGAGAAAAAGAAAGTGTAAACGGCTGATTAGTAGGTCGTTGATTAGTTGCTTAGTATCAAGACTACATGCGATAAGTTTAATTACAGCAGTTGTTTATTTTACATAATATTTACGAAACTGAAAAAAATAAAGGCTACCGAAAGGGTAGCCTTTATTTTTTAGGACTCTTATTCTTTTACCAAAGGAGTATTTACGCCTTGAGCAATGCGTAGTTGTGTATCTACAACATTTTCAATTTGGAAGAATCTGACAGCGACATAAACATTGATTTCTTTTTGAATGCGCTTGAAATAACGTTCTTGAATTTTCAGAATATTTTTTTCTTTTTTGAAGTAGTTTTTAGCAACTTCATCAAGTTGGTCTGCTGAGAGTTTTGCTTTTTCCAACTCAGCAAAGGCGATTAAGTTTTTGATAACATCTAAAGAATAATTGGACATTTCTTTTTCGTAATCAGCATAAATAGCCCAAAAAGCCTCGCTGTGCTCAGGCTTCAATTGCATATTTTCGACAAAAACAGCCTTTTTTTCCAACTGAATTTCTGAGTGAATCATTTGGATTTCTTCATTAGAAATATTGGTCTTTTGTGCATTAACATTGGCGAAAGTAAGACAAATAAACGCAGGAATGAGAATGAATAATTTTTTCATGGTTGATCGTATTAGGTTATTGATTGATGTTCAAATTTTGTAAGCAATATAGGTTATTTTAATGTTTTTCTCATGTAATTTAGCAAATCAATCGGGGTAATTAATCCAAGAAATTTACCCTGATCGATCAGTATTGCCGTTAATCCCTGTTTTAGCAATGATTGTAACTCACTTAGGCTTGCTTCTTTGTTAATGAGTTTCAGATCGGAAGTCATACAGTTACTCACAGGATGATTAAAGTTCAGTTGTTGATCGTTTAATGCCACCAAAAGATCGGACTCATCCACTATACCGATAATCTTATCCTGATCCATGATTGGAAGTTGAGATATTTCATACAGCTTCATGTTATTCAAGGCCATATCCACGGTATCTTCCTTTTTTAAGGTAACCACTTCCCCCAGGTCATACCTTCGAGAAAGGAGGTCTCTTAAATCGCCGAATTGTTCCTGTCGGATAAAACCACGGTCTTTCATCCAAAAATCATTGTACATCTTAGACAGATATTTGTTGCCTGTGTCGCAGACAAACGTAACGACATTTTTGGGTGAAGTTTGCGCTTTACAGTAAGCGATGGCAGCTGCAAGGAGTGTTCCTGATGAAGAACCACCCAATAAACCTTCCTTGCGAAGAAGTTCCCGTGCAGTGTTCAGGCTTGTTTCATCATCGACAGTAATCGCTTCACTTACGGCCGAAAAATCACCGATGTCAGGAACAAAATCCTCCCCGATTCCTTCGACCACCCAAGAGCCTGCCTGATCAAACTTTCCTTTATTGATAAAGTCCGCCATGATGCTGCCTTTTGGGTCTGCAAGGATAATTTCAGTCGCTGGATAGTGTGCTTTAAAATATTTGCTCAAGCCCGTAACCGTTCCCGAAGAGCCTACACCTACGACAATCGCATCTACCTTGCCTTGCAGTTGCTCGGCAATTTCAGGACCTGTAGTGGTGTAGTGTGCTTTAGGGTTGGCGCTATTTTCAAACTGATTGATATAATAGGCGTTGGGGGTTTCTTGGGCAATTTTTTTAGCTAAATCTTGGTAATATGCTGGATGACCTTTGTTTACATCAGATCTTGTGATAATAATTTTAGTGCCCATTGCACGCAGGTGCTGCACTTTCTCCTGACTCATTTTATCAGGAATCACCAAAATTAATTCGTATCCTTTTACAGCGGCGACCAATGCCAAGCCAATGCCCGTATTTCCAGCAGTGGCTTCTACAATGGTTCCTCCAGGTTTTAAATAGCCCTTTTCTTCGGCATCAATGATCATCGACAAACCAATTCGATCTTTTATAGACCCACCGGGGTTGAGCGATTCCATTTTCAGGTATAAATCACAAACGCCTGTGTCTATACGATTTACCTTCACCATTGGCGTTTTACCAATCAGGTCAAGGCTATCCATTAGAAGTTTAGGGCAATCATTTACCATGCTGTTGGGCTTTATTTTTTTGGGTTTGATCATTTAATTGAACGATAAAACCATAAAAATAGCCGAAAACCTTACAGATTTATTTTAGGAGGACTGAAGATACTGGCGCCAGCTTTTATTGGTCTTGATGGTATTTTTAAGCATCAATAGAAAAGAGGGCCTAAAGGGTTGATGGCGCAAAGTCATATTGGCTTGTTCAATGCTCCTATCTCCTTTTTTTGCATTGCATCTTTTACAGGCTGTTACGAGGTTTTTCCAGGTGGAAGGTCCGCCTTTCGAACGAGGAATGAGGTGGTCAAGGGTGAGGTCCTTGGTTTCGTCACAGTAAACACACTGATGATTGTCCCTTTTGAATATATTGGGCTTAGAAAGAATCACTTTCTGAAATGGGACATTAACATAATTTTTCAGCTTGATGATGGACGGCAGCGGATAGCGATGGTTAATGGTGCGCAGATATTCTCCTTCAGCCTGATTGACTAATTCAGCTTTATTCAAATATACCAATAAAAAGGCCTTGTAACTGTCACATACTGCTAAAGCACTGTAATCAGCATTGAGTAGAAGGGCGTGTTTTTGTAAATTCTTCATAAATCAAAATGGCTCCGTTTGATAAGTATATATAAAATTTAGCCATTTTGTTTTAATTTTTGGTACTTATGTAACTTTTAATGATTTGAGCACCAGTATTTTATAATTCGGTATGCATTGAGGATGCCCGAAATGGTTTATATCCTCCAGCCACTGGGGTGGGTTCATAATGTAAAAATGCAGTAATCAGTAAAGGTAAGCCATTAAAATTAGTTTATCCGCAAATGGAATATTCACTGATCATGGCCTACCTTTTATGATGTCCCTAATGCGATCAAGGAATTTCTTCGCCAAGATATGCCTCATACAATACGAACCATTCCTGGGTCGTCAATTGATGTTGCAATCCTTCAAGGGCGTCTTTCAATCGCTGTATTTTTGTTGTTCCAAGCACGGGTACAGGTAGTGCAGGATGCTGACATAACCAAATCAACAGTAGCTGATCGAGTTGCACACCATATTTTTCCATGATGGGCTGAGCAGCGTCAATGATCCTGTTTTCTCGTTCGCCTTTTTCCGCTTTGAATAATTTCCCTCCGCCTAAAGGAGACCAGATGGTTGGCTGGTAGCCTTTTTGTCGGGCTTGATCAAAGGTCCCGTCTGTAAATGCATCAGGCTTTAGTAAATTGCACTCTACCTGGTTGGTGGACAGCGGTGTAAGACTATTAAGATGCTCAAATTGGCTGGGTGTAAAATTGGAAACTCCAAAGTGGAGCACTTTACCTTCTTGCTTGAGTTCGTCAAAAACTTCTGCAACAACCGAGGTGTCCACTAAGGGGCTTGGTCGGTGAAGAAGTAAAAAATCAAGGTAATCCGTATTAAAATTCGTCAGCGATTGTTCAACGGAGGAACGAATATGTTTTGCGCTGTAATCATAATGTTTTGTAGTAAAAGCTGGACGAGCGTCGCAAGGCATGCAAATACCACATTTTGTAATAATCTTCATGGAAGATCTCAGGCTGCTGTGATCCGCCAAGGCCTTCCCAAATTCCTGTTCAGTGGAGTAATTTCCATAAATATCAGCATGGTCAAAAGTATCAATGCCATTTTCTAAACAGGCCTCTATAAGGGCAAGATATTCCTTGGTATTAAATTGTGCACCCCACTTTCCCCATGTCATGGTTCCTGCAATTACAGGGGAGAAAAGAGCGGGTAGCTTATTGTTACGATCAGTATTCATATTGTAAAGATAGTTGTACTCCCTAATTTGTCGCGCAAGATAACAGAATCAAATCATTTTTGAATTTAATGGGCAGATTAATTATTCTAACGTTTGCGACTTGATCAGAAAATGATCAATTTATATTAGAAGTGAACCCAAAATAGCCCTTATATGAAAGCCGAGAAGCCTTATCAGCCTAAAAATTTTGTACGTATTGTTACTGCTGCCTCCTTGTTTGATGGGCACGATGCTGCGATTAATATTATGCGTCGGCTGATGCAACATGCAGGGGTAGAAGTGATCCATCTTGGTCATAATCGTTCTGTAAATGAGATTGTTGACTGTGCCATTCAGGAGGATGCACAGGCCATTGCCATTACTTCCTATCAGGGGGGGCATTTGGAATTTTTTAAGTATATGTATGACCTGCTTTCGGAAAAGGGAGCGGCGGATATTCTGATTTTTGGTGGTGGCGGAGGGACTATTCTGCCCGATGAAATTACTGAGCTACACCAATACGGCATCAAGAAAATTTATTCTCCAGATGATGGCAGAAAAATGGGCTTGCAGGGCATGATCAATGATCTGGTGCGTAAGGCGGATTTTCCGCGTGGTGAAAATGAAATTTCCGTCCATGATCTGTCGGCAAAGAATCCCTATTTAGTCGCAAAAGCAATTTCTGCCGTGGAAAATGAAATTTCTGTCCATGATTTGTCGCTTAAAGAGCTATATAAACAAGCGGAATCAACGAATATTCCTGTACTTGGGATAACCGGAACAGGTGGGGCGGGAAAATCTACCGTTACAGATGAACTTATACGACGACTGATTAGGGATTATCCTGACAAAATGATTGGGATTATTTCTGTTGATCCCAGTAGAAGGCGAACAGGAGGGGCGCTGCTTGGCGATCGAATAAGAATGAATTGTATTCATAATGAGCAGGTTTACCTTCGATCCATGGCTACTCGCGCTGAAAATGTTGCGTTAAGTGGACATATTAGGGACGCGGTGAACATTCTAAAAGTGGCGGCTTATGATTTCATCATTTTGGAAAGCTCGGGTATTGGTCAATCAAGCTCGGAAATGGTGGATATTGCTGATCATACGGTCTATGTCATGACGCCAGAATATGGAGCAGCGAGTCAGTTAGAGAAAATAGATATGCTTGATTTTGCGGACTTTATCGTACTGAATAAGGCCGACAAAAGAGGTGCTGAAGATGCGCTTCGAGATTTGCGCAAACAATACCGAAGAAACCATCAGGATTGGGAGACGCCCGACGAGCAACTACCCGTTTTTATGACCGTCGCTTCTCATTTCAATGGGCAGGGCGTCGAGCATACTTATCAGCAGATTGTCCATAAATTGTCGCAAAACTATCATCGTACCTATTCTGTCTCGGAAGAGGGGTCCATAAAACGTCGCAATGAAATTATTCCTCCTGCACGCGTCCGTTACTTGTCTGAGATAGCAGAAGTTATCAGAAACTATAATACCAAAGTGGCACGCGACAGTGAAACAGCACAGCAGGTTCAGGCACTGGAAATGACGAAAGAAATGCTCCCTGATTTGTCAACGATTGAAACAAAAATAGCCGAGTTGCGACAAAAAATGGACCATGAGAACTGGGCTGAATTGTCTACCTGGGAGGCGTTAGCAGAGGAGTATAGTCGGGAAGAGGTTGAATATCAGGTTAGAAACAAAAAGATTAAAGTCAGTAATTATACCCTATCATTGTCGGGCACGAAGTTGCCCAAAGTACTGATGCCGACATATCAGGGATTTGGTGATCGATTACGGTGGTTGCGTCAGGAGAATTTGCCTGGTCGATTTCCTTATACAGCGGGGGTGTTTCCTTTTAAGCGAGAAGGGGAGGATCCCACGAGGATGTTTGCTGGTGAGGGGGGACCTGAGCGTACCAATCGGCGTTTTCATTATGTTAGTGCAGGTTTACCCGCCAAACGCTTGTCAACCGCTTTTGACTCCGTTACACTATATGGCTCAGACCCAGCAGAAAGACCTGATATATATGGAAAAGTGGGGAATTCTGGGGTTTCTGTTTGTTGTCTTGACGATGCCAAAAAACTGTATGCTGGTTTTGATTTATCAGACCCTAAGACGTCGGTGTCGATGACTATTAATGGCCCTGCCGCAGTGATAACAGCCTTTTTTATGAATGCTGCAATTGATCAGAATTGTGAGAAATACATTCATCAGCATGGATTGGAGCTTGAAGTGCGACAAAAAATGGACGATATTTTTAAGCGCAGAGGACAGAAAAAGCCGACGTATCAGGGACCGCTTCCGAGTGGAAACGACGGATTGGGGACGTTTTTGTTAGGGGTATCTGGTTCCGATGTTTTACCCGAGGAGATATACCGACAAATCAGGGACGAAACGTTGTCTCAGGTGAGGGGGACAGTTCAGGCGGATATTTTGAAGGAAGATCAGGCGCAAAATACCTGTATATTTTCGACAGATTTCTCATTGCGACTGATGGGGGATATGCAGTTATATTTTACAGCGCACCAAATTAATAATTTCTATTCCGTTTCAATATCTGGTTACCATATTGCCGAAGCAGGGGCCAACCCAATTACGCAGTTGGCCTTTACGCTTGCTAACGGTTTTACCTATGTCGAATATTATTTGGCACGGGGGCTGAAGGTGGATGATTTCGTCCCTAATCTGTCGTTCTTTTTCAGCAATGGTATTGATCCCGAATATGCAGTGATCGGACGTGTGGCGCGTAGAATTTGGGCCAAGGCGATGAAATATAAATACCATGCAAACAGCCGAGCGCAGAAACTGAAATATCATATTCAGACCTCGGGTCGGTCGCTTCATGCGCAGGATATTGCTTTCAATGATATCCGCACAACCTTGCAGGCACTATATGCGATTTATGATAATTGTAATAGCCTACACACCAATGCGTACGATGAGGCGATTACAACTCCAACGGAGGAATCGGTGCGTCGGGCAATGGCGATTCAGCTGGTGATTAATAAAGAGCTTGGCTTAGCAAAAAATGAAAATCCGCTGCAGGGCGCGTTTATCATTGAGGCGCTCACAGATTTGGTCGAAGAGGCCGTTTTAGCTGAATTTGACCGTCTGACAGATCGTGGCGGTGTGCTGGGCGCGATGGAAACCATGTACCAACGTTCTAAGATTCAGGAGGAAAGTATGCATTATGAGCAAAAGAAAGCCGATGGGTCTCTACCGTTAATTGGAGTCAATACTTTTCTTTCTTCAACAGGTTCGCCAATTGAAACTCCTGGAGAAGTCATTCGAGCGACAGCAGATGAAAAACGCTATCAGATAAATATGCTGAATGATTTTCAAAAAGCCATGTCTGGGGAAAGTGAGCAACAGCTCGAGCGTTTAAAAGCGGCTGCCATTGCTGGTGAAAATATGTTCAATCAATTGATGGAAACCGTTAAATTCTGTAGCTTAGGACAAATAACAGCAGCACTTTATGAGGTCGGGGGGCAGTACCGCAGAAATATGTAAATTTCAAAATTTAGCCAAAAAGGCCTTTTTAAATTAATTTTTATCAAAAAATGCTGTTTTTTTCTGCGAATATCACTTACTTGCATGTGGAAGTTTTGGCGT
Organism: Persicobacter psychrovividus; assembly: GCF_036492425.1. Classification (NCBI taxonomy): domain Bacteria; kingdom Pseudomonadati; phylum Bacteroidota; class Cytophagia; order Cytophagales; family Persicobacteraceae; genus Persicobacter; species Persicobacter psychrovividus. The sequence goes on along the minus strand of NZ_AP025295.1, from coordinate 212,461 downwards.
GATTTTTGATGATTTAAATCATCAAAATATTTGACGTACTTGTTGAGTAAATGGGCTGGAAAATGACCAATTTTCACACCTTATTATATTCAGGTAAATTGCCAAAGCTTCATTTGGTTTCGGCCTTATATTTGATCTATTACACATAAAATAAACGATTTTTTATACAAGTATGAAAAAGGTAGCAATCGGTATTGACATTGGGGGAACGAACTCCGCTATTGGAATTGTTGATGAGGTAGGAACTGTGCTAACACGCGGGAATATTCCTACTGATAGACATAGTGATATCAACTTGTACATTGATGATTTGGCCGCTGAAATTGAGCGAATTATCGCTTCTACAGATGTTGAATTGGATATTCAGGGGATTGGTCTCGGAGCGCCTAATGGTAATTACTACAATGGAACAATTGAGTTTGCTCCTAATTTGAGATGGAAAGGTGTTGTTGAATTGACGAAGTTGCTTTCTGAGCGATTCAATTATCCTGTAATTAAATTGACAAACGATGCGAATGCTGCAGCGCTTGGAGAATCGATTTATGGATGTGCCAAAGGATTGAAAAACTATATCATGATTACCTTGGGAACGGGTCTGGGTTCAGGCGTTGTGATCAACGGTGATTTAGTTTACGGACATGATGGTTTTGCTGGAGAGCTTGGACACGTTTGTGTAGAGAACGGTGGCCGTGAGTGTGGTTGTGGTCGTTTGGGCTGTTTGGAAACTTATTGTTCGGCTACTGGTTTGGTGCGTACTGCCTATGAACTTTTAGGGAAGTCGAATAAGCCATCAGTTTTGCGCGAGGTGGTAAACACTGAAAAATTGACTTCAAAGTTGATCTATAAGTATGCCATTGAAGGTGATGCATTAGCAAATGAGTGTTTCCGTTTTACTGCGGAAAAATTAGGCAAGGCATTGGCTGATTTCACGACTTTCTCAAGCCCTGAGGCGTTTATCCTTTTTGGCGGTTTGGCCAATGCAGGAGACTTGTTGATCAAGCCAACGAAAGAATACATGGAGGCAAATATGCTGGAGATCTTTAAAAACAAAGTAGCGATTAAGCCATCAGAACTTCCTGGTGCTGATGCTGCGGTTTTGGGAGCGTCTTCATTGGTATGGAAAGAGCTTTCTAAATAATATTCAAATCCTTGATTTGATGAAAGTGCGCTTCTTGGAGGCGCACTTTTTTTATGTTCTTTTTTCAGCCCACATCAAGGCACTATTCCGCTCAGGTGATGAATCAATCGGCTGGCAGTTATTGTTTACAGTCCATGTTGATGTTCTTTACATCGAGCTCAATATCATTTTCTGTGTTCACCAATTGAATATCTTTTCCCGCCCCGCAAATGGTTACATTTTCAAAAGTTAACTGAACAACATCATCTCCGTCTCCCGGATAAATATTGAATAAAGTACGCATCCTATTGGCGTGAAATGTGACGTTTTTGATTAGAAAATCGTGGCAAATGTTCCCCTCAGTGGTGAGAATCGATACCGGTGATCCTTTAAACTCTCCTCCCTCGAGGTGAAAATGCCTGATAGGGTCTCTGAAAGTAAAATAGGGAGTCGGACTATTGTTACAATTGACCTGCGCATTTTTTATTTGGAGATTGTTACCACCAATGCCGTCGAATTTATCCCAAACGCCTCCTTGTTGTGTATATTCACCAAAGAAAAAGGCAGCATTGAAAGCATCTGGACGTAGATCGATGACGGGATTGATAATTTGATTATGGTCGCTCCGAAGTAAAAAACCGCCGTTACCGTTTTTTACGGTACAGTTCAGCCACTGAATACCAGAGGCAGCACCGTGGGTACTAAATCCCGCTTTCCAGTCATTGGTCGAGCTACAATTTTTAACAATAATATTGCGCGTAACGGGACTGGCGCCATAGCCTGAAATTTCAAAAGAATGTTTGTTGTTTTTTCCGTGGCAGTTGCTAATCTCCCCATTTTCAGCGCCAGAGATGTAAAAACCATAGCCATGTGGGAGTTTCTTTTCATGTCCCTGTAAAATGCCTTCTGCCTCTAAATTCTCATACGTAAAGCCATATACATGAGAGATGCGAAATCCTTGTTTTGCTTTTTCTGTAACATCCTTTAATGCGACATTTTTGTAAAAAGCATTGGTTGCATTTTTTATATATAGACAGACCGATCCATTTTTCATTTCTACGGAAAGGTTTTGGATGCCCACATGATCAGCCAGTTCATAATAAGTTAAAGAGACTTTCTTATTATAGTCATCTTTTAGACCTCCTTTAATTGTACAGCTGTTTCCACTGACAGATGAAATGATAACACTCTCTCCTTTTTTATAATAGCTGCGAAGGCCATTGTAATCATCACTTGAGGTAATTAATACACGATCTCCCGGGTTGATCCATTGGGCTAAATTTTTTGAAGAATTGATCGTTTTTCCTCCTTTGGATAATTTGATTTTTCCAAGGCTCATCAAGCTTCGTTTGCCACCCAATACAACCCCTTGCTCTACATTGGTAAAATGAATTTTTGTCTTCTGCTTGCCTTTTCCTTGCAGGATATTATTCTGGCCAATAATCGTTTCGAGGCAGTAAAAATCCCCCGAAGAAAGTTCCACGACCTTCCCAGATTTCATGGCTTGCATAATTTCCTCCTGGTCATTATTGCCATCGCAAATAAATTGCGCACTCTTCTTTTCCTGCGGGGAAGCATTTTGTGCGGCAACCACTACTTTACCTTGCGAAAATGCCTGAGGTGAATAAGCGATATAAAAAAAGCTAAGCAAAAAAATGCATAGTCCAGAATAGCGTTGCTTCATGTCGTTCGGAATGATTGATTCAGTGATAGAACCAAAGAAGGGGCATTTAGTTTGCGGTTCATTTTAATGGGCCTTAAAGACTGATTTTCGGTTAATTTTTTTGAGCAACTGAACCATCGGTAGCGGGTTTGGTTATTGAATTCAACCAATAGGAGATGCGGGAGAGATGTTTTTAAAAGCAAAGTTGAAATATATTTGGGGCCTGATGCAGGGAAGTTTTTGGCTTGTTCCTATCATCATTATTATTATAGGAATCGGTTTTGCCTGTCTGTTGCTTTTGATCGACTATGCTGTGGAAATTCAGCCAACAGGCCCTTTCGAGTATTTTTTCAGTGGTAATGCAGATGCCTCCAGAACGGTCCTGAGCATTGTTTCCAGCGCCATGATTGGGCTTGCAGGAACTGTTTTCTCGATTACGCTGGTGGCCCTTACTTTGGCATCGAGTCAGTTTGGTTCGCGATTATTGCGGAATTTTATGCACGATCGGCTCAATCAGGTGGTTTTGGGAACTTACATTTCCACTTATTTATATTGCCTGATTATTCTTCGGACTGTTCGGGCTAAAGATCCTTTTACGTTCGTTCCAAATTTCTCTGTTCTGTTCGCTGTTTTTCTGGCCTTCGGAAATATTATTCTATTGGTGATCTTCATTCATCATATCGCTGAGAGCATTCGCGCAGATCGTGTGGTGGCAGATATTTACCTGAATTTGAGTAGAAATATTCAGCTGATGTTTCCTAAAGATGGGAATTCCTTATGGCGAAAGGATGAGCATGCGAAATTTCAAAAAGCCTGTGCGCAAAAATATCATACTTCAATTCATATTACTGCACGGCAGAGTGGTTATTTGCAGGCAGTAGATTATGACCACCTTTGCAATTCGGTGCAACAACTCGATGGCATGATCAGGCTGCATTATAAGGGTGGCGATTTTATTATTGAGGGTACGACAATAGCGGAACTGCAACTTATTGCGCCTGTCGATACGGGCAAATTGGCCGTTTTTGATAAGGCGATGGTATATGGCGAGGAGCGAACCAACACCCAGGATCCTGAATATGCCATTCATCAGCTGGTAGAAATTGCCGCCAGGGCTTTGTCCCCGGGGATTAATGACCCGTTCACTGCCATTTCCTGTATTGATTACCTGACGGCTCATCTGAGAAATTTAGCACAGTTGCCTTTTGATGCCCCCTATATGCTTGACTGTAATCAGGAGCCGAGAGTCTTGGCCAAGGCGCATCGTTTCGACGCTATTTTGCATGCAGCTTTTGATATTATTCGTGAATGTGCGGAGGGCAATCCAGCGATTCTGATCAGAATGGCGGAGCGCCTGACAGGTTTGCGGGAAATGGTCATTGAAAAAGAACAGGCACAGGCCGTGGATGAATACCTCGGGGTGATTCAAAGTGCTGGGGAGCGTTCTCTTGTAGAGCAGAAAGATTTGGAGGATTTCAGGAAAAGAATAGCCCATTATCAACAGGTGAAAGGTCATCATCATTTTTCCTGACTGGGCTATTTTGTGGCTTAGTACCGTCTATGGATCGATTATAAATATTGATCACTCGCTATACGCGCCTCGAATTCGGCTATAAATGGAGAAATCACGAAAGGGTCGAGATTGGAATGATCGAAGGTAAGGAGCATTGGTATCCATTTTTTTCCTTCTGATTCATATCTCTTACCAAAATAAAAATAGGGGCGACCAGATTTTTTGGTTGGGGTGTGCAAGGTAAAACCAGTAAATTGAAGGTTGGGTAAGTTGCCGATAAACAGTGCAACAGACCAAACCAATGGCGCTATGGGGATAAACTGTTTACGGTCAGCGACAGCCTGCAAGGATTGTTTATAATGGACAAAAAATGCCGCCAACGATTGCTCCTGACTGTTTTCCAATAATATTTCTGTAAAACGAGCATTTCCTCCTACGGCAATGGGGCAAAAAATGGGTAGCTTCTTAAATTGGTACCAATCATTACCTATTTTTCGGTATAAAAACGCTGGGTGATTATTGCAGGTCTGACTTAAATTCCACATCAGATAAGCCGTAAAGGTGGCATCAGGAAGCTGTTTGTATAATCTTTGGTAAACATCATATGCCGCAGAAATATCGAGTTGCAGCGTCATTTGAAGATATGGCTCTCGAACGTTTTCCTCTTTATGGAAAAAATCCATCGCCCAATTTTCGTAGGAACTCAGTTCGTCAGGATTAATTTTTTTGCCATCGAATAACTCAATGACCTCCGATAGGGAAATTTCTTGTAAAGTTTGCGACATGAGAGAAGATCGTGTTAAATACTAAGCGCAAAGTTGTCGAAAATTGAAGGCATTTGCCACTTCTGAACAATAATTAAATTGATAGAAAGTGGCGATAAGAGTTGAGTGTAGGTTAAGTTGTTTCTGGGTTATTTCAGCAGGTCAATCAAAGATTTGAAAGGACTAAAGACGGCCATTATTAAAATGGTGAGTCCAATAAAAATCATGACTTGCGAGATTGGTGATTTGTGGGCGTAAGAGAGGTAAGTCCACATGAACGCCAAGGGGCTGCTGATCACAAGTAAAACTATGATTTCACGATAGCTTTTCATCTGGAATTAAATTTTAGTTGTAAATGTTGAATTTTGGACAAATATAGAACAGATCTTGATTAAAATACGGTATTTAAGGAAATAAAATATGCCATGTAAGCACACCGACTTTTCCTTTTTTTATCTAAAGATGTCTTTAAAACCTGTTATTCGTCACTTTTTCACTCCTGCTGATCGATTTTTTTTGCTCATCTTCAGTGTCTCGATGACTTTTTCTGCTTGTAGCGGGCCAACGGTAATCGCAGAAAATGCGGAGGGTTATGAAACTGTATTCGACTGGCGTGAAAGGTTCCTCAAGCCAAATGTATTGAAGGTCAACCCTAAACTAAAACTGCTGATCTATGGCGCCCCAAGTCGGGATTCTGAACGGCTGAAACCTGCGGTTATTATCTTCCCTGGAGGCGGATACAAGCATCTTGCCGTAGAAAAGGAAGGGCGGCAGGCGGCCTTATGGTTTCAACAGCGTGGGTTTATTGCAGTTGTTTGCCTTTATCCTCTGCCTGATGGTGATTATGGACGATCAACAATAGCGGCCTGTAAACGTGCCGTAACCTATCTTTACAAGCATGCGGAGCAATACCATATCAATCGACAGCAGATCGGCACTTGTGGCTTCTCCGCAGGCGGGCATCTTTGCAGCGTTTTGAATAGTCAGTGGTCAGAAACAATACCGATTCAGTTCAACATTTTATTTTATCCTGTGCTTAGTTTTGAGGAAGGGCTTGCACATCAGGGCAGTAAACAAAGCTGGCAGGGGGAATCCGAGGATACTGCCTTTTCTGCGGAAAAATGTATTCATGCAGATTACCCACCGACTTTTTTAGTGCATGCGGCGGCTGATCCTGTGGTTGTGGCAGAGAACAGTAGGAGGTATGCGCAGGGACTATCAGATTACAATGTTTCCAATCAATTGTGTATATTATATGGTATTGATAAAACTATTGCACACGGCTTCGGGTTAGGGCATCGTAATATTAATCTCCAATGGGAAAATCAGTTGACAAACTGGTTGAATACTACCCTGAATTAAGCGTTAAAATCTCAATAATAAAATCCTTATGTGGGTTCGAATAATATTTTTTCTGATCATTAATTTTATGGCCTTGGGCATTGGTGGTCAGTTTACTGCGGCAGGTGTGGCCTCTGATTGGTACGCACGGCTTCCAAAGGCTCCCTGGACTCCTCCTTCCTGGATGTTTGGTGTCGCTTGGTCAACAATTATGGTCCTTTTAGCGATATTCATGAGTCGGGCAATGGCTCATCCAACAATGCGAACGGCCTTTATCATCCTTTTTACGGTTCAATGGATATTGAATGTGGCATGGAACCCACTGTTCTTCGAGTTTCACTGGCTTGGATTTGCTCTACTCGACATTGTACTGCTCTCCGTAACCGTTGGGGTGATGTTATGGCTGGCTGCCAATACCATGGGGGCGGTCGCTTTGCTTATCCTTCCCTACTTTATTTGGTTGCTAATTGCCTGCTCGCTAAACGCCTATTCTTTAATGCAGGTGATGGAAAAGCAGACTTAAAAGGTTATTGGGCAAAAAAAAGCAACCCATAAAAATAGGTTGCTTTCATTACTTGTTACTTTACAAGTTGTTGTTTTTTATATTTTGCTGAAATGCGTTTCCATTTTTCCCATTTTTTTCCTGGAATCAGATCTACATCATTAATTTTATAGAAATAACGGAACAGGAAGAAGCAGGCAAAAGCCCCGAAGGTGTGCCATAAGAAGTGTAAGCCTACAGGCTCAAAATAACGCTCTGGATTGGGGTCCAAAAAGCGCATTCCAATTGCACAACAAAACGATGCCAAGCCGAACAAGACCATTTTCACCTGATAAAAATGCGTTCTTCGTAAAAAAGCGAATAACGGCAGGATCACAAAAATAGCCATTGTTAAATAGGATAAGTTTGTCGATAACGGATCGGCGATATGGTTATTGACAAAGTACTCAATAACAGATACCCCAACACCAATAAGTAAAGGGATTTTCCAGCTGTGGAATAGCTTGTACATGAGGTACATCGCGCCAAAAAATCCGATGATCAAAATTGGCAGGTAATCCATCATCATGTAATACCAAGATGATCTGAAGGCATGGTATAGCGTGCCGCCAACCCCACCAATTAACAGCAATACCGTGATGACCATCATGAAGGCATATCGCTTAAAATTACCACCCACTTTGGTGAGCCAATAGATCGCAATTCCAATAAAAATGATGGCCGTAATCGTGTTTAGCGGCTCTACAATAAAATGGCTTAAATTGGTTTCTGTGTATACAGGGCCTTGGTCTGCAACTACAATTTCTTGATAGGGTGCTATCAAGGCAAATAATAATTTAAAAAGAATCATTTCTTATGAATTATATTCAAAATTTCACAATAAAATAAACTAAAAAGCCAAATTGTGTAAGTTAAATTTTAATCAGGTTTCAAAATTAATCATTTTATAGTGAGGCTCAAATTCTATACCGAATTAAAAGCCCTACACCGTAAAATTCTTTATCTTAATCACATTTATCATTCAATACTTCAAGCATCATAGGATCCACTTTTTCAAGCCCTTTGACACCAAGCTGTGCAAGATTTTTGATCGTGATTTCAACGTCTTCATGTACAATGCCGTCCGCAAAAGGCTGGATAGGATCGTCTACTGAAAAATTGACCGCTTGCATTGCCGCCTGAATACTGGAGCCTATTTTTAATGCGCATGATGGTTTCGCACCATCGCAAATCATGCCCGACAAGTTGGCCACCATGTATTTCACCACATTTTCGATCGCCTCCAATCCACCATTTTTCAGGAAAGCAACGCCTGCTCCTGCGCCAATTGATGCGGGTAAAATACCACATAGGGCTGATAATGGGCCGATGCGTTTTTTAATATGAATAGGAATAGCATGTGCCACAATTAATGCCCGTGCCAGCTGCTCCTCTGTTGCATTTATCGTTTCCGCCATTTCAAGAACGGGGAGTGTTACAGTGATGCCCTGATTTCCTGACCCTGAATTGGTCATGACCGGTAGACCACAACCCGCCATGCGCGCATCGGAACCTGCTGCAGCACGTGCGGCGGCTCTGGTTGCTAAATCGGCGGTGAGTCCTTCCTTGTCAAAAGTGGACAGCAATCTTTTGCCTACCTGAAGGCCATAATTATTTTTCAGTCCTTCTTCAGATACCCGTTTGTTGTACTTGACGGTATCAAGGATAAATTTAATTTCTTCAAACTTGGCCGTTTGTCCTAATTCGTAAATCCTGGCGATTGAAAGCCCTTCAACGCTGCCATCCGATAAAATGTGCGCATGTTTAGCTTCAGGCCTTTCAAACATGATGTCACCATTTTTTGAATAGGCACTGAACTCTGTGTGGCGCGTTTCAATGACTGCGTTTGCGGTTTCTCCCTCTGCAAAAACAACGGCTTCAACGTAAAGCTTGTCTACATTCTCAATCACTTTTACCTCGACCTTGCCCTGCTCCACGTAAGTTTGTGCCTCCTCGATAATTTCGTGATTCACGTCTTTCAGCACCTCTAAAAGATAGCTACTTTTACCTGAAAAAACGCCCAAGGCAGCCGCAATAAGCATTCCCTTGTGTTTCGTATTGGGAATCCCTACACTCATGGCATTTTTGTACATGTTCCCACTCACTTTCAGTTGCACACTTTCAGGAGTTAGCCCCAAGATTTCTTTGGCTTTTACCACTGCCAAAGCCACCGCAATGGGTTCAGTACAGCCAAGGGCCAGTTCAACATCGTGTTGAATAAGGTCAATGATTTGCCCGTTATCTATTTTATGTTCTGTTGTTGTCATTTAGTTGAATGGGGGTTTTGATGTAAGAACATCATCATTTGGTCAAAAAAAAATTACGTTGCCATGTTTAAAAAAACACTGTACTCAAATTTACATTTAATAAGTAGGTAAAAAAACAATGTAATAAAATATGATAATTCAGAATCGAAAATTGTTGCTATTAGGCTTTATTGTGACACTCTTTTGTATAGTGTCCTGCCAGAAAGATGATGATGAAGCAACGGCAATGCCTTCAGATTTTGAATTTTCAGCAGGCTACTACCAATTTTCTTCAGGGGTTTTTAATGAAGATTTTAAAATTGAGGTAGATGGGAATTCTAAACAGTTAACCAAGGGTGAAGATGCTTCCGATTATTTGGAAAATAGCCTCCTGATGTTGTTTTCGCCGTGTAATTCTTCGGAGACCTATCTTCATTTTGATGAAAATAATGAGGTCTACTTGGTTTGTCAAGATGGGGCACGTCAGTTTCTTGGGGTATATTCTCAGGAAGTTGAGGATCGTTTAGTTCGACTTGATTTACAAAGCCCTGTGGAGTATCGAATGATAATGGAGGATATTGTCGATGGGGAAGGTGAGGTAACCACTCGAATTCGTGCTTTTCCTATGCCTTCAAGGGTAGACCGGTCTTGGAATTTAAAAGAAACGATTGAAGCGAATAAGGATCTGATTCAATTTGTGGATATTACTGTAAAAGCTACTTATTCCAACACGTTAAATTAATTGCAGATATATTCGAGAGGTCTGCTTTTTCGCTCTGCGGAAGTATCAAAGAGTAATTTACAAATGATTCATGCTAATATTTGAAAAATAGCAAAACTAAAGGCGATCGGGCTGAGATTGTCTTTTTCTCTATCAATAGAGGTACAAAGCAGACAGTTTCATGAGTTGAGTATGGGCATCGAAAAGGGTGAGTTCATCTCCATCAATTTGGAAATTAGTGGTTTTAAGCAGCGATTGCTCAAATTGTGTATCGAGGTCTGTTTTTACTCCAGCAGAAAAATCCATTTCAGTGATCGAGAATTGGATGTTATGTTTTGTTCTCTGAAATTTACCCATAAACGTGCCATTTGAAAAATCCCCAAAAAAGGTTTTTTGAGCATGGTTAAGGGTAATTTGTAAGTCTTTATGGTTGGAATGATCCTTGGCGCGGATGTCCCAATTTTGCATTTCACTCAGTACCCACCGTGTGTTGGTAAGTCTTGCGTTGGGTTTTTCTGTGAGCTCCAAATCTTTAAAGATCATCACGGGCAGGTTGTTTACCATCGTTTTTTCAAAACGAACAATAACATCCTTTCCCTGCAACTCCGTTTCCATTGGTGCCCATTTTTTAAAATCTTCATCTGATAAGACAAAAGTCGCTAAAAAATTATTGGAAAGGTCAAGTACTAAGCTTGCCGTACTGTCTTCGTTATTGGTGATGCTGAGTAGCTTGCCCTGAAAGGGTTTTCTAAGTTCAGAAGCCAAGATATAGTTTTTCACTTTCAGGCTGTCGGCCATAAAGTAGGCATTTTCTATTTCCTGAGGCTGAAATTCTTTTTGATTTAATTCATACAGGGTTGCAGCCTGCTTAGTGAGGTAAGCAATATTATTTTTGTTTCTGTAATATCGTCGGTTCCGATTCAGCATCAGTTCGTCCGTTTCATCAACTTCTTGCTGATCAACCTTAATCAACATATTATCCTTATAAAAATAGTCTTCTCTAAGGTTGAAATTTGGGCCATAATTATTGACAACCACATGAAATGGCTGATAGCTATTGTTAAAATAGGTAATGGGCTCGATAATCCAGCCTTTATACTCCATTAAATAGCCTCGACGCGTTATCGCACCTTTATTCACCCCTTCTAAGCCGCGTATTGAATCGCAATACTGATCAATTTCCGAAATGGTCGTTTGTTGTTCCTGATTTTCGGACTGATCCCTTTGGGCAGTATGGCAACCAATTAGCTGGATGCTGAAAATCATCAGGAATATATAGTTTATTATTAGACGCATGTATCTTAATTTTATAATGCTGTCAAAACTATGAAAAAATAGTTAAACAACGCTAATATGATATGCCTAAAATTAATGAAAAGGCAATGTGAGGAGGTTTTTTGATGTCAAATAAGTAAAAATCCCAACGGTGATTTTTATCTGACTTTTGATTGCGGTTTTTATGCCGTAAAAGCACTGTTACAATTGAAAGGTTAAATTCATACGAATCTCTTTTCATCATTTCTTGGAGGTTTTCTCCAGAATAAGACCCCAATTTGTTTTCCAAATAGATCGTGAAGGAGCTGCTTTTAAGTGGCTCTTTCCATTTTTGGCGGGCAGGTATTTAATTGTATCTTTGCAGATTAAATTATTGAGCCGATACAGATATGGATATTAAAGTAGAAAAGAAATATTTACTGGAAGCACTTCAGGAGCACTTCAATCTGGAGGGATTCGAAAATGCAGATGAACTTCAGAAGGCGCTGGAGCAGGTACCGAAAGTTTATGACCTTTTCCCTGAGTTGGTAGGGTTTATTGATTTTTGGCGTCAGCAGGAAGACAAGCTAAATTTGATCTATGTCGATTATGCACTGAAAACGGGTAAAAATGCATTGGACCACGAAGGTTTCTATGAGTTTTTACTTTATATGTATGAAAGTGCCCGCATGAAAGTGGAAGGCTTAAGCTTGAAAGAGGCGGCCAGCACACCTCAACTGGATTACTTGATGGGGCAATCGGAAGCCGAAGCCGACGGTTTGGAGTATAACTTTACGCCAAGCCAACTGACTTTGGTGTTCAGCAATCTATTGGAATTGATTTTGACCAAGGAGGAGGATTTGAAAACGGCGTTTAACGATTTCAAAACTCAGCAACAAGTAGATTATAACTTCAATACTTACATGGGTGTGATTTTCACCAAAGGAATTTTGGAGAAAAACTGGCAAACTATGCGTCAGTATAGCGCACCTAATGAAGAGGTGTTCTTAACTCTGGAAAGTTTTGAGGTAAGTAACCATCTTTCTACATTCCTGGATTACTTCAGTAAAATGGAAGATAAAATGCGAAAAGACTTTGCACGTTTGCATGCTAATGATCAAAAACGCTTTGAAGATTTTGCGGCACAAATTTATGTATCCTTCAAGTATCAGGGGGCAGGGCAGAGTGAATCCTAATTCCCAAAGATAGAAATTAACTCCCAATGTGGGGGGCTGTTGAAATATTTAATAGCCCTGTAACTCGCTGAGGTGTATTTAATTACATTGGCATGTTTATTGGTTATACTTTAGCATAGGTTGATGTTGGGTTGAAAGGCGAATGTATGCATAGCATATATATCGCCTTTTTTTTATGTGATTTTTTTCCAGATTACGCCACCTATCTCCTCGCATAGTGGAATGGTTATTACCACTGATGCTGAAAGTTTTAATGATCGTTTTTCTTCGGTCTGAGTTTAAAGGTTTGGTGAACAGTTCCTTAAATGCAATTCAGCATACATAATTACAGTTTCTCAAGAATTTGAGACTGATGTAATATTTTCTGAAAAATTCCGCTTCTTAAATGCTGTCATACCTGTTCAATATAAAAGCCTGACATTTAAAATTTTACTTGTCCTTTATTGCGAATGTGTATAGTGATTTGTTGAATGTGATAGGCAGGCTTTAATAAGGCACTTATTTTGTGCCTTTAATGACTTAACTATTTAGAATTCAATCATTAAAACCTATGAAATTATTATTTTTGAACTTATTGATGATCCTCTCCCTGGTTTCTTATCAGGCAAGTGGTCAGGTGATTAAAGTCGCCGCAAAGGATGCTACTGCTGCGGAAAAGGCGGCAGCGAAGTATCAGTGTAACGGACAGAAGGATCAGGTGGAAATCAATAATGCTTTAAAGGAAGGAAAAACGGTGGAACTTTCTTCTGGCAATTTTTCTTGCGATGGAACCATCAACGGAGGCGCTAACATTTTACAGGGAAAAGGAAAGGGCACCACCAAGATTGTAACCACCGCTGGCACTGGTTTAAAGTTCCAGGGGAGTCGATCTGAGCGAAATAAATTTTCTGCAACGATTCAAAAGGGGGCAAAAAAAATAGATATAAAAAAAGACTTGAGTCCATGGGTAAATCCTGGAGATCGTGTTTTAATTACTTCTGATGATATGTATTGTGGCCTTCGTCAGTATTACCGGAAGGGTGAAAGTGTGATTGTTGAGCGCGTGGAAGGAAGTAGCCTAGTATTGCAGTCTGGGCTGAAAGATACTTATACCACTAACATTAGGGTCTATACTTATAATATGATTAATAATGTTGGGGTGGAAAATCTGACTTTTGAGGTAAGAAATAGCTCCATCAGTCTATTTATTGAAAATGCCACTAATGTTTTTTATAAAAATATTGACTTGAAGGATCCGACGGAAAAGTGCTGGCAAGGATTTAGAATTTCTCACGTTTACGGTTTCGTATATCAGAACCTTCGGGCAGAAGGAATTTTGCACGATCATTCTTCGAATAACCCACACGGTTATGGTTTCTATCTCTCAGGGGCTGAGGATGGAGAATTGCTCAATTGTTATGGCTACAATAACAAGCACTCCTTTGAGGTTTCTGGTTATGGTTATGTGCCCGTTACCCGCAATATTGTGATTAAGGATTGTGTTGCTGATAATGACTGGAAGGCGGGATTTAGTACCCACGGGGCGGCTTCAGGTATTGACTGGATCAATTGTACAGTGAAAGAAGGTAATGGGGGTTTTCTGATTAGAAGTGACAATAACCGAATCATTAATCCGAAGGTGAGCTTTAGAAGCGGTGCCTATAATGCACCATTTTTTATTGGGGAGTACACTCAGCAGGGTGGTACTTGGGATAAGTATGATGGTATTGGAGGTGATCAGCTGGTGATCGAGAATGCGGAGGTAAACTGTAATAATAATTCGGTACCTTATTTTCAGTTTCGCGATCCGATCAGAACGGTTCATATTTCTGGCGGAACATTTCAGGGAGCACGAAATGGAATTCTCTTTGGGGAAGGAAAGGTGTGTGATGATTTCGACCTGAAGGATGTTACTTTCAAGGCTGGAGGTATGAAAACGCTTTTTGATATTCACCCTAAATCTGGGGCCCCTACTTTGCATATTTCTTTTGAGAATGTAAATATTTGTGGTGCAACAGATGGAATTGACCTACTGAAAACAGATCAGGAGGTTAATCTAACCATGAAGGGGGTAGATATGGGCTGTAATTGATCTTTAACAATGATGAAACAGGAGGCTTCGGTCTCCTTTTTTTATGCCCAAAATTTTGGGTTCTTCATAAAATGAGGGTGTTGATATGATATTGATCGGTAGGGAGTAACCCGTCTTTATAAAGTAAGTTATCAAAATATATAACATCACTTAACTCAACAGAGCCTCGATGAAAGTAAGATTTAATAAATTTTGGTTGGTTTTTTTAACGGCCATTGATCTGGTTTTTGTATTTAGCTCGCTGCAAATAGCTTATTTGCTGACTTTTAAAACCAATGAGATTGAAGACTACTATTTGTCTTTTTTTTTATTCTACAGTATTGGATGGGTTGTTTCTTCTTTCTTTTCGCATATAGCACGACTGCAATGGGACACCGACCTCAAGGAAATTCTTTTGATGAATCTGTACGGCTTTATCATGCATATCATAGCCGTAATTGGTATTGTATCGCTTTACGATAACCTGGCCTTTTCTTATAGTTTCATTTTTTTCGCTGCTGTTTTGACCCTCTTGTTCACTTCAAGTGTTCGCATTGTCTTTTTCTTTGTTTTGGAGAATTTCAGTCATAAGGCACAAGAGCATTTCAATGTGGTGGTTTATGGCGTGAATGAGGATATGCGTAACCTTCGACAGTATTTTATTAAAAATCAGGACCTCGGGTATAAATTTTCAGGTATTTACGGACAAGCGGATCGGGCTCCTGATTCCATGGAATTTTTAGGGAATTTTGAAGCTTTGAAGAGCAAGCTGGACTCTGGGGCTATCGATATGATTTATATTACAGCACCGATTGAGACCCACTCGATGAAGGAATGGCATGAATTTTCGGAAAATTGTGATCGTAATTGTATTCATTTGGGGATGTCCACTAAAATGTCTGTGCTCTTGGACCGAAAAGTGAAGGAGGTTGTTAATTTTGGAGGGGTAGATATTGTACTGAAAAGGCCTTTGCCCCTGTCAAATTATTCAAATGTATTGGCAAAACGAATATTTGACATTGTGTTTTCCTCTTTTGTCATATTCTTTATCTTTCCTTTTATTCTGCCCATCATTGCTTTGATTATCAAGCTGGAGTCACCTGGTCCTATTTTCTTTAAGCAGTTGCGACCGGGTAAGAAAAATAAGCTGTTCAAATGTTATAAATTTCGAACCATGCGGGTAAATAATGTAGGGGCGTTGCAAGCCTCCAAAAATGACCCACGGATTACCCGTTTTGGTGCCATTATGCGAAAAACGAGTATTGATGAACTGCCACAATTTTTTAATGTACTTTTCGGTGATATGTCGGTGGTTGGTCCTCGGCCAAATATGGTTATTCAACTTGAAGAGTTTGGGAAGACGATCAGGTCCTATTCCGAACGTCATATGGTAACCCCAGGCATTACAGGTTATGCACAAATTAATGGTTTTAGAGGGGAAACACGAGCTGATGGCGCCATGGAGAAACGTGTTCAGTACGATGTTGAATATATGGAGAATTGGACCTTAGGCCTTGATGTGAAGATCATTTTTCTGACGGTGTACAATATGATACGTGGGGAAAAGAATGCTTATTAAACATGAAAATTTTGAACTTTTACCATATTCAGTACAACCTTTGACCTAATGCAAGGTTATTTCATTAAGTAGTCATCTGTTTGTCAACCTAAAAAATGAAGCGGTGAGTAATATTTTAGAAAAATTTAAGGGACGTCGTGTGTTAGTCACAGGGCATACAGGTTTCAAAGGAAGCTGGTTGAGTATTTGGCTTAAGCACCTTGGTGCTGAGGTATTCGGCTATGCTTTAGCTGCTGAGGAACAGTCGCTGTTCAATGTTACCGACTTATCGACTCAAATTCATCACTTTGAAGGAGATGTGCGCAATTTTGAGCAACTCAATAATTACATTCGATCCGTTGAGCCTGAAATTATTTTTCATCTTGCAGCTCAACCTTTAGTGCGTTACAGTTATGATCAGCCCAAGGAAACCTATGAAGTCAATGTCATGGGGACCCTGAATGTTTTGGAATGTGTCAGGCACCTTGATCGCGAATTGACGGTGATTTGTGTAACAACAGACAAAAGTTATGACAATAAAGAATGGATCTGGGGTTACCGTGAGAACGATGCCATGGGAGGGCATGACCCTTATTCTTCCTCCAAAGGTTGCTGCGAATTGCTGATTGATTCTTATAATAAATCATATTTTTCGGGCGACAATGGTGCGCGGGTCAAGTTAGCCTCTGTGCGTGCAGGGAATGTGATCGGCGGCGGAGATTGGGCCAAAGATCGAATTGTACCCGACTGCATAGCGGCATTGGCTGGTGATCAGGAAATTTTAGTCAGAAACCCTTATGCCACCCGACCCTGGCAACACGTTTTAGAGCCGCTCGGTGGTTACCTTTTATTGGGAATCAAATTACTGACCCAAGAGACGAATGTTGATCGACTAACTGGGGCGTTTAATTTTGGCCCTTCGATAGCCTCCAACAGATCAGTAGGAGAGCTTGTCGATAATATTGTAAGCCAATGGGGAACTGGCGTGTGGATCAATGGTTTTGAAGGAGATGCGCCACATGAAGCAAATTTACTTAATCTAACCATTGATAAAGCGTTTCATTTACTGAATTGGCTCCCGGTCTGGGACTTTGATGAAACGGTCAAACGGACCGTGTCATGGTATAAAAATTATCAGAAATCTGATACACTTATCTTGTGTAAAGAGCAGATTCTTGATTATCAATATTCTTTTTATCAGAACTACAAAAAACAAATAAACCAATATGGAACGCCTGCCCACCCCGCTGAATGATTGTTTTGAAATTAAAATACCTGCTTTTGCGGATGAGCGAGGTAAATTGGTGAAGCTTTTTCATCGCCCAAATTTCGATGCCATTGGTATTAATGCTCACTTTAATGAAATCTATGTTTCAGAATCTCACAAAGGGGTTTTGAGAGGGCTTCATTTTCAGTCCCCCCCCTTTCAGCACAGTAAAATTGTGGGCTGTATTCAAGGGTCATTGTTTGATGTTGTGGTTGATATCCGTGTGGGAAGTGATACTTATGGACACAGTTACAGTACCATTTTAGATGCTCAAGCACCCAAGCTTTTGTATGTCCCTGAAGGCTTTGCACATGGTTTTGTGGCCTTGGAAGACAATACCTTATTCACTTGCATGTCGAGCCACGAATACAGTGCCGAAGGCGACGCTGGATTGCTATGGAGTTCGATTGATGTGGAGTGGCCCAAGCTGGCGCTGTCGGTTTCCGAGAAAGATCAAAATCAGCCTGCGCTTCAAAATTTTGAATCACCTTTTCAATACATATTAAATGATCCTTCCTGAGACTGAAACTTACCGTTTAATTTCTCCACGCGTAAATCAGGGGGATCATCGTGGGCGCTTTGTAAAGTATTTTTCTGCCGACTCAGCTGAGGAGGTGATTCCTATGGTAGAGTCCTTTTATTCGACAAGTGCAAAAGGCGTTATTCGTGGAATGCACTTTCAGTCTGGGGAATATGCCCAAGCTAAATTGGTTACCTGCGTTTATGGGGAAATTCTTGATGTGATTGTTGATTTACGGAAGGATCAACCCACCTATGGGGAGGTATTTTCTACGGTTTTATCCTCGGAAAATGCCAATTGTTTGTATATTCCAGTAGGGTTTGCTCACGGATTCAAGACCTTATCTGAGCATGCGACAGTGCTGTATCACTGTACGGCTGCCTATTCAGCACAGCATGAAGGCGGCGTACATCTGGACTCGTTGGGTTTTGACTGGGGAGGAATTGATGCCGACTTACTTTCCGTACGCGACAAATCCTTTTTACCCCTTGAAACTTTTAAGAGCCCATTTTAACCTGTACCGATATGCTCATTATTGATTCTAAATTAAGACAACGCGAAAAAGATAAAAGCCCAATCAAAGTGGGCTTAGTTGGCTTCGGGGCAATGGGTAAGGGGATATACAATCAGATTTTTCTGCATACACCAGGCATGACGGTAACTGCAATCCTGAATCGGTCGGTAGATCATATTTTTCAATTTCTGCAACCATATAGTAATCGTGAACTGATCGGTGAACATGATTTCTTCAATTTAACACCTGCAGTACATTCTGAACTGGAGATATTCTTAAAAGAGGATTTTGATATTATCGTTGAGGCAACGGGATCAGTTGATTTTGCTTTAAATGTGGGTAAAAAAGTCATTGCTGCGGGTAAACACCTTCTATCATTTAATGCCGAACTTGATGCTACTTTTGGTCCTTTATTGAAGAATTTAGCAGAGCAAGCAGGGGTTATTTATTCGGGCTCCGATGGTGACCAGCCGGGAGTTATTATGAATCTATATCGCTATGTGAAGCAAATGGGGCTTAAGCCTTTGGTGTGTGGCAATATTAAAGGTTTGCAGGACCGATACCGTACGCCAGCAACCCAAAAGAATTATGCAAAGACTTACGGACTCAGCCCACAAATGGCGACCAGTTTTGCTGACGGCACCAAAATTTCTTTTGAACAGTCTGCAGTGGCCAATGCAACGGGCTTTGGGGTGAATCAGCGAGGGATGAATGGCTTTGAATTCAAAGGTCATATTGACGAGGCCAAGAAATTCTATGACTTCGAATCGCTGAAGGCCAACGGTGGGATCGTTGATTATTTGGTAGGAACCTTGCCTGCTCCCGGTGTTTTTGTTTATGCTTATTCCGAAGACCCTATCGCACACCATCATCTTAATTATTATAAGCTCGGGAAGGGACCACTATATTCTTTTTATAACCCCTATCACTTATGCATTTTTGATGTGCCCACTTCCATTTCGAGGGTAGTGGATTTTGCAGATCAAATTATTGTTCCAAAGAACGGAATATATGTTGAAGTGGTGGCGATGAGCAAAACAGACTTGAAAGCGGGTGATCGGATTGATGGAATTGGAGGTTTTAAGACTTATGGCGTTTGTGAGAACACTGCTATTGCCAGACGTGAAAATCTTTTGCCCATGGGTTTAGCTGAAGGAGCGATACTCAAGCGGGCTATTCCCAAAGATCAACCTATCACGGTTGCGGATGTGGAATTGAAGTCAGAAGATTTATGGTGCGATTATGAGTTGCAGTTTTCTTTAAACTTTGTTTAAGCATGAAATTACTTTACGTCATATTGTTTCATAAAGAACCGAAGCAATTGTTTCGGTTGGTGGACAGGCTGTCGGCGGAAGGCAATCATATTGTTTTACACATTTGTAAAAATGTGACCGATCAGATGCATCAAAAAGTTAAAGCATTTTTCTCAACCTATCATCAAGTTCACTTTTGTGAACGAGTAAGGGGAACATGGTGCACTCACAAAACTGTGGAAGCCATGTGTAATGGGATGAAATACGCCATAGATCATCAATTGGAATTTGATTATTGTTCCGTGATTTCTGCGCAAGATTACCCCATTAAAAATAATGCATTTATTCAGGAATTCTTTACTAAAAACAAGGGGAAACAATTCATCAATTATTGGGATATGCAACCGATTATTAATGCTAATGAGCCCTATTATAATACCATTTTGCAACGTGAACGCGTAGATCGGGAAACAAGTAAGTTTGAAAATTATACTTTCTTTTACCGTGATAAAATTAGGATTGAGATTCCTGGTAATCATAACGCTCAGGCAAAACGATTTTTGGAAAAAGCATCTAATTGCGTGAAAAAGCTTGTTGGCTTGATAATTCACAAGCGGAAATTCCTGAAGGGGATGCACCCTTATGGCGGCTCAGACTGGTACAGTTTGAGTTACGATGCTATAAAATTTATTGTGCAGGTTTATGAACAAAAGCATCATCCCATCAATAAATTCATGAGGACAGTGGCCTGTAGTTCTGAGATTTACTTTCAGACCTTATTGTTAAATTCCGACTTTCGGGATCAGGTGGTAAATGATAACCTGAGGCTCATTATCTGGCCAAAAAAAAATTGGCATCCTGATATTATTCAGTCCAAAGATATACAGACTGTCCTGGAATCAAATGCGCTGTATGCCCGAAAATTTGATCAGCAGGTGGATCAAGAAATTTTTGATCTTATTGATCAGCAATTACTCTTTACAAATGTTAAAACTTTGAATTCATCTACTTAATGAAATTGACTTTTGTGATCTTATATCATAAAAATCCAATCCAACTATTTCGATTGGTGAATCACTTAACCGGCCCATCCTGTTCAGTGGTAATTCATGTATGTAAGAATGAATCCGAGGAAAATTTCAATAAAATCAAAACCTATTTCTCAAACTATGACAATGTCAGGTTTTCAAAAAGGAGCCGAGGGAGGTGGGGTGGTTTTTCTCTGGTGAAGGCCAGTTTGGATGCCATGCAGTTGGCTGTTGATGAATTTCAGTTTGACTATTTATACCTCATCAGTGGGCAAGATTATCCTGTGATCAGTTCCTCAGAAATGATGTCGTTTCTGAAAGATCACCGAGGAAAAGAGTTTATTAATTATTGGCCCATGAATCCGGCCTATCTTTCGGAGGATTACTTTAATGTTGTTAAACAGCGCCATATTAAAGACCACAGTAGGCAGCAGGACCGATACAATCTTTATTATTTCTGGTGGAAAGGTCAAAAAAAGGCGTTCCCTGGGCATTTTAATCAGCATATATCATCAAAAAAAGAATGGTTGATTGAGTTTGTAAAACGTGGGGTACATGCTGTTGTTCCTCAGAGATCATTTATGTCAGGCCTTGCGCCATATGCAGGTTCCCAATGGTTTACCCTTAGTTTTGATTGTGTGAATTATTGCCTTCAGGTGGCGAACCGTCGTTTGGACTATGTGAAGTACATGCAAAAGGTGAGTGTGCCTGATGAGATGTTTTTTCAGTCCATTATTCTAAATGGCGATTTTCAATCCAAAGTGATTAATCATAATTTAAGAGCTATTTTTTTTAGTGATCAGGAGGGACCGCAGCCACATCCGGAGATATTGGATGAAAGTTACCTGCCAAAAATATTGAACTCAAAGGCGCATTTTTCCCGTAAATTTGATATGGATTTTGATGAGAAGATATTGAATTTACTGGATGAGCATAATTCGAAAACCCAACAGCTATAACTATGTCGATATTGAATAAATTGAAAAGAAAATTGGGCGAAATGGCATTGAATAATTTGCCAAGAAATACCTCGCTTAAGCCGACGGGCTATTTTGATGCCTTTTCCGGATATTTCGCTAAATTCCCTGAAAGCAAAGTGAAGGTTTTTGCGATTTACCCTTCTCTCACCACTAAATTAGTCGTCGACAAGGCATTCTACGATGCTTTTTCTTCCTTTACTAAATATGACCCTGCAGTTGAAAGTGGCGATAATGTAACGTTGTCTTGTACAACGGATTATAAATTGGCTGTTATTCCTTATGGTCGCATTATTGCCAATAATGTGTCAATGGTCGCCGTAATTACGGAGGAGAATCAGTTGCTCTCGGAAGTTTCTCTTCAGTATGATGTAGACAGAGAAGCTAAAGGCAAAGACAGCCTGGTGTTTCGCAGAAAATATTTCTCTACACCATTATTTATTAATGGTACTGTTTTTAACATGCTCGGTGGCGGTGGAACGATTAATAATATTGGGCATTGGATGTTGGATGCGTTGGCGAGGTTGAACTTTCTGAAAGAGGCAGGTTTGTTTGATGAGGTAGATTATTTTCTCGTACCGAACTTTGCTCATGAATTTCAAAAGGAAAGTTTGCAGCTATTTGGAATCGCACCAGAGCGAATTGTGGTTGCCGATGGCGAAACGCACTTTCAGGCAGAACGTTTGATTTCCACAAGCCACCCACGCGGTGCACGTAGCTATTTGGTTCCGCATTGGTTGATCTCATTTTATCAAAATACGATTGGCGAAAAAGCGAAGGCACTCAACACAAATTATCCCTCGAAAATTTATGTAAGTAGAAGAGACTCCAAATTGAGAGGAATAGAAAATGAAGACCAACTAATTTCCTTTCTCGAAAGTGAAGGTTATACCACTTTAGAAATGAGTAAATATTCTTTACTGGAAAAAGTGGCGATTTTCCAACAGGCTGAAAGTATTATCGGCATGTCGGGGGCTGGTCTGATCGGACTACTGTTTGCAAATCGGGGGATGCAATTTCTTGAGCTGTTTCCTCGGGGATTTGTCCACTCTCTTTATTATAATATTGCAAATTTCCTGGATATGGATTATCAATATTTGATATGTGATTCAGCCTCAAAATCCGAAGATATTAAAAAGGCCCAACTTGAGGATATTCGGGTTGATATTTCAGACATAAAAAAAATTACTGACGGATGGAAGGTGCCAAAGTACTGATAATTCAAAAATCCCTGCCACATTATCGTCTTACTTTTTTTGAGGGCTTACGGCGATTTTTATTGACCAAAGGCGTTGAGCTTTCCTTGGCTTATGGAAATGGAAACAAGGAGGATCAAAAAAAACAGGATTTAGTAAAGCTGGATTGGGCCATTCCATATGAGAATG
Source organism: Persicobacter psychrovividus (assembly GCF_036492425.1). Classification (NCBI taxonomy): domain Bacteria; kingdom Pseudomonadati; phylum Bacteroidota; class Cytophagia; order Cytophagales; family Persicobacteraceae; genus Persicobacter; species Persicobacter psychrovividus. Next base: position 189,553 of record NZ_AP025295.1, on the reverse strand, counting down.
AGGTGTTTTCTGTGGCGGGTAAAGAACTTTATTGGCAACCACTGCTGCATCTTGTGGCAGATTTCGATTTGGTAGTGGTTGAGCAGGCGAATAAACTTTTGCTCAATTATATGCTGATGGTCAGGAAAAAAAAGAATGGCTTTAAGCTGGCTTTCTGGGGGCATGGCATTGCGGAGAATATAGGGGTTTCCAAAACTTCAAAGTTATGGAAGCAGCGTCTATTTCATCAGGCAGATTGGTGGTTTGCTTATACCCGAGGTGTGGCAGATTTGCTTAGCCGTTTCGGCATTGATTCTTCCATAATTACGGTGGTGCAGAATGCCATTGATACCAAAAAATTGCAGGCGGATTTTGAGGCGGGTTCTCAGGAAGAGCTTGATTTAATAAAAGAGACTTATAATATCAAGGGCAACTGTTTGGGGATTTATTGTGGGGGGATCTACGAGGAAAAGCGTAGTGCTTTTCTACTGGATGCCGTTATTGCTGTCAGGGAACAAATTGCTGATTTTGAATTTATTGTGGTTGGGGCAGGCTGTGAAGATTTTTATTGGAAAAATGCTGCCTTAGCCTATCCTTTTATTCATTATTTGGGTCCTCAATTTGGTGCCCAAAAGGCGGCTTTGTTAAAACTGTCTGATGTGTTTTTGTGTCCCGGGCTCGTTGGGCTTGCAGTGCTCGATGCATTTGTTACGCAGTGTCCATTAATCACGACGGATTATCGTTATCACAGCCCAGAGGTGGATTATTTGGAGCATGGGTATAATGGTTTAATCACCGATAATACACTTGATGATTATGTGCAGGAGGTCGTGGCCTTGCTTGAGGATGAACAGCGATTGAATGAGATGAAAACCGCTTGTGCTATTTCTGCCGCAAAATACAGCATTGAACATATGGTTGATAATTTTGGAAAAGGGATATTGTCGGCCTTGCAGCCAACACTAAATACAGTTAGTTAACAGGTGTTTTGATTAAGGAGTCATATATCGAGGACAGTAATTTTAAATTTTGTTCAGGAGTATAATTTTCCTGGTAAGTTTTTCGAGCTTGCTGAATTAACTGTTCAGTAATGGTATATTCTTTAATTATTTTTGCCAGATCTTTGGGGTTTCCCCATTGGAAGTGAAAACCATTATGGCCATGTTGAACCAAATCTCGAACATTTTCAATGTTGGAACAAATGATCGGTGTACCAGTACTGAAAGCCTCAATGATGGTCATAGGTAAGCCTTCATACCATTCGGAGAGAAACAATAAGGCACTGCAACTTTTTAGTTTCGCAGCAATAAAATCCTTGTCTTGAAAACCGTGATATTTGAGCATGGGGTATTTTAAGCTCGCAGCTATTACCTCCTCACGTAAAGGGCCATCACCGATGATTTCCACTGGCTGATGAATATTTGGCATGGCTTTCAGTAAAGTCGGAATACCTTTCTCTTCCGATAAACGCCCAATAAACAGTAATGCATTATTTCTTTTATTAAGCTCACTCAGGCCAAAATCAGGAATGAAATTGGGCTTGACCACCGCTTGACTTTCTGAAATATCCATATGACTATTCAGAAATGTTGCTTTGGCAAATGGGGTTAAAAAGATGAATTTGCTCACGCCTTTAGTGAAGGTGGAATTTTCGTGATGATATGCCAGCATACTGGCGAGGTGAGCACTTTTCAAAGCGGAGTTTTTAAAGCATTTATGCCGGATGGCGGGGCTGCTAAACGTTTTATTGACACACAAAGTACAAGGCTGCTGATTGCGGGTTAATAAGCCTGATGGACATAGCAACCGATAATTGTGGATGGTCATGACCAGTGGAATGCACAGTTTTGTACATACTTGAAAAATGGCGGGCGAAAGCTTATAGAAAAAGTTGTGTAAGTGGATGACATCAGGCTGGAATTGGTCAATTTTTTCCATCAGCCTTTTTTCACTTTCTCTATTATTGAATACTTCCCACAGGAATGCGGGAAATTGAAGTTCTTTATTTGAAAAGACCAAGGTATCTACTTCAAATTTCTTTTGTAAAAGCGTGGTTTCGTGTTCAAAAACAGTATCCTCACCACCATGTTGGAGATAACGAGTATGAACAATCAGTATTTTATGCATATTGGATTTATAAAAGGCTAACGTAGGAACCAAGTGCAACATATTTGGGTTTATATATTTGATTAATACAAATGTCAGCCCATGTTATATATTGTTATCCCTGTATTTAATAGAAAGGAATTCACTAAAGAATGTTTACTTTCTTTGCAACAACAGTCAAGAAAAGATTTTAAGACCATCATAGTCGATGACGGTTCTACGGATGGAACGGCGGAAATGCTCGCCGATGAATTTCCTGAGGTATTGGTGATGAAAGGCCATGGAGATTTATGGTGGACGGCCTCGATTAATATGGGGATCCGTGAAGCACTGCGTTTGGGTGCTGATCGTGTAATGACCCTAAATAATGATACCCTTGCACCAACCCAATGGATCGAAAAGATGATGAAAGCTTCTGAGGAGCTGCCTTCTGCGCTTATTGGAGCACTTAATGTTGAAAATGGCAGTGGGAAAATTCACTACGGAGGAGAAAAAATCAATTGGAATGTATATACAAACACCAAGTTGATTGATGAATTGCCTACGGATCAATTGCAAGGATTGCACCTGGTGACCCACTTTCCTGGACGAGGCCTTATTATTCCCAAAGAAGTGTTTGATAAAGTTGGCTTGTTTGATCAGGAGGGTTTGCCCCATTATTATGCCGATTATGAATTTACCTATCGGGCAAATGCGGCAGGATTTAAGATCTATTGTAATTACGATGCACCTTTACTCACTTATCCTGAGGCTTCTGGAGACCAGGCGCTCCGTAAAAGAAAAACGTTTTCAGCCTATTGGGATCACCTTTTCGGCATAAGGGGAGGAGGGAATCTGCGGAATTTTACCCGTTTTACCTTGAGGCATTGTCCTAAAAAATATTTGCCCAGATATATTGTTGAGGGGTATTCAAGGCGATTATTAGGCTATTGGATCAGTTGATCAATCAGGTTTTTTTTAATTGAAATTCCCTTTTTCTGCTTCCCAGTATTGGGAGGCGAACGGTTTGACCCCATGATTTTAACACAAAAAAACACCCTCTCGGAGAGAGGGTGCCACAACCCTGAAATGAATCAGAGTCTTATTTAGAAACTAAATACAGCCGCTAGCATCGCTTGGAAACCGCTATTCTGCATAGTTCCATCCAAGTTTGTAAATTGTACGTCCATGTCATCTATGTTATCAGACAATACATCGTATCTGATTTCTGGAATCAAACGAAGTGGTCCGATATTATAATTTCCTGAAAGGGTCAATGCTGTGGCATTGATTTTAGTGCTACCGTCAAAATTTTCTTGTTTTACGGAAGTTGCGAAGTATTCTCCTCTGAAGCCTAAACCAAATTTCTCAGAAAGGCTATAGTTTAAATACATGGCTGCACCACTGAACTGGTCAGTAATATCTCCGGCTTCGTCCTTAATAGTTGTAGGGGCAATCGCACCGTTAAAACCAATTAGGAAATCATCATTTACTGTATATGTAGTTGTGATATCAAATTCCTGAGTGAATACTAAATCACCATCTGCTGATCCACCGATATAGTTCAAATATACATCCCACCCTTCAACAGGAGCGAAGAAGATCTGACCACCAAAATATTTTGGATTGATAGAAGCAAATTTGGTGTCAGTTTCATTGAAGATTCCTGCCATTACCGCAAATTTGTCAGAGAATGCATAATCCGCTTTCACACCTGTATGGTAAAATGGACCATTAGAGAAAAGGTATGAAGTAGAGTAGTTGTAGTTACCATTAGCATCGATAAGCTCATAACCCACATGCGTAGAAAAATTACCCATTGTGAAGGTCAGTTTTTCAGTAGCAGCCCAAGTAACATATAATTGTTTGATGATAGAAAGGTTATTATCGACAATAGTACCGTCATCTGTCTCAATCGCCTGGCCGTTGGCTTGAATCGCACGAGGTCCTACGGCTAAATCGGCTACGAAACCTACATTCCCTACTTGCTTAGAGAATACGATGTTAGCCATTCCCAAAGAGAAGGAGTTGTTACCATCTGCAAATGAAGTCAGGGATTCCTTAACATTTGAGTAGCGGTAATAAGTATCTATAAAACCAGAAATTTCTAATGGACTTTTTTCTTCTGGCACTGCTGATTCCTCTTTTGCTTCTTCATTTTCAGCTGTTGGCTCATCATTATTTTCTGCTCCAAAGCTTAATGTTGTCCCAAATAGACATAGTGATAGGACAAAAAGGGATATTTTTGTAAATTGAAGTTTCATACTTCTATTGGTTTAGAATTTTCGATTGTGAAAGGTTGGAAATACTCGTTTGGCGATGAGATTCCATAGGAAGTTTATCATTCATTGTGAAGATTGAATGATGTTATTTTAAGCAGGGAGTATTGGCGTACTCCCTGCCTTTTTTTTAGTTTTTATTCATCGTAAACGATAGTATATCCTCTGATACCATGCTCGTGGCTATCCATACCTGCTTTTTCGTGTTCCGCAGATACTCTAATTCCCCAAATAAGATCCAATACCTTGAAAATGGTGAATGATGAACCGAAGGCTACGGCACCTGCCACAGCTACACCTACTAATTGGTGCTGGAACTGCTCTAAACCTGCTTTTGCTCCAAACATTCCTACAGCTAACGTGCCGAATATACCACAAGCCAAGTGAACAGCTACTGCTCCCACACAGTCATCTAATTTTAGTCTGTCTAAGGCTACAGCGGCCATTACTACCAATGCTCCTGAAATCAATCCAATGATAATAGCTTCTAATGGGCTCATTAAATCCGCGCCAGCTGTAATTCCTACCAAACCTGCAAGAATACCGTTCAATCCCATTCCAAGGTCAAGGCGTTTGAATACAAAGTTGGCAGTCAAAATTCCAGATACCGCACCTGCACAAGCTGCAAGAGAAGTGGTTACCAATACAAGGGAAGTCGTTGCTGGGTCTGCTGAAAGTACAGAACCACCGTTAAAGCCGAACCATCCCAACCATAATAAGAATACACCAATTACAGCTAATGGCACTGAAGAACCTGGGAAATCGTTGATCTCACCATTTTTACCATATTTTCCGATACGTGGTCCTAAAATGATGATTCCTGCCAATGCAGCCCATCCACCAACAGAGTGTACCAATGTAGATCCAGCGAAATCATAGAATCCTAATTCAGCCAAGAATCCACCACCCCAATGCCATGATCCGATCAATGGATAGATGAAAGAAACGTAAATGGCAGTGAAAATCAGGTAACTCGAAATCTTAATTCTTTCAGCTACTGCACCTGAAACGATGGTCGCTGTTGTAGCGGCAAACATGCCCTGGAATAAAAAGTCTGTCCAGTAAGTATAACCTGTGTTGTAACCAAGGTTAAGCGCGCCTTCTGCATCTACTGGAGGTGTAAGCCCAAAGCCGATACCGAAAATACCATCAAAAATCCACTCCGATGGATACATGATCATAAAACCGACAATGGCATAACTAAGCAAACCAATTGCTGGGGTAAGGGTATTCTTGAAAAGAATGTTTACCGTGTTTTTCGCTTGGGTGAAACCTGCCTCAACACCTGCAAAACCCAGGTGCATAATAAATACAAGGGCGGTTGCCAGCATCATCCATACATTATTTGCGGTTAGCGCGTTGGAATCAACTTGTGTTTTTAAAGCGGTTAGTGCTTCTGCTGCAGAGGCACTCTCTGCTACTGTGCTCGGGGCCAATGTCTCAATGGCTGATGGAGCTAATGCCAACAGGCTGTCAGCTGCTGTAATAGTAATCATAAATAGATTGGTTAAAGAGTATAAGTTTCTAAATGTTTGGTTAAACAAAGAATAATCATCGGTTGCGCTGTAAATTGACGATATATTCTTTTGACTATCACAATGTAGTAGAAATTATAGTTTTTAAAAAATTGCACTTCATTTATGTAATTATTGTGAAAGTGATCAGGGATACTCTGTTCTGATTAATAATATGGCAATATTTGCGTTGGTTTTTTTTCAATTAGTCATTTTTCGATGCCTCATATTGATATTATTGCAAATTTTAGACATAATAAAAACAATAATTAGTATAATAATTTTTATTTAAGTTGATGTTGTGATGAAATAAATGATAAAATATCATGTACTTTTTCATTGTAAGGGTAAAATTTTAACCTGAATTCGTAAAAATTCATAAAAAAATTAAAAATGAGGGTCAAAAATTACCCTTGGGTGAGGCGGTGCTATTGTGGCGGTTTAGGCGACTGATAAGAGAGCGGTATTATTCTGTATTTTTTTAAGATCATCTGAAGGGTACGCTCTTCTTCAGGAGTAATTGCTAACTTGCAGGATGGTTAATGTGAATAACAAAATTTTAAGGTTGGCCGTGCCCAATATCATCAGTAATATTAGTGTTCCAATTCTTGGGATGGTAGACATGGCACTATTGGGACATTTAAAAAGTCCATTATTTCTGGGTGCGATGGCACTGGCAAGTGTGATATTTAATTTTTTGTACTGGTCTTTTGGCTTCCTGCGTATGGGTACCACAGGCATGGTGGCTCAGGCTTTTGGTGAGCAAGATGAAAACCTGCTGACGAATCTCTTTTTTCGAGCGACAATTATCGGATTGTCCATAGGCCTGGTCTGTATTGTATTTCAATCGGGAATTAGTCATCTGGGCTTTTGGCTTGTAGAAGGGTCAGAAAGTTTGAAAGCAGAGGCGGTCCGATATTTTTCGGTCAGGATTTGGGCTGCCCCTGCAACGATAGGGCTGTATGCATTAATGGGTTGGTCCATCGGGATTCAGAATGCGCGCCTGCCAATGTTTATCACTCTGTTAATCAATTGCTTGAATGTTGCGCTGTCCTATTTGTTGATCTACAAATATCAGCTGAATGTAGTTGGTGCCGCAGCGGGCACCCTCGTAGCGCAATATGTAGGTTTTCTTTCCATGCTCTTCTATATATTATATAAATATAAATGGCTTAGGATTCACTTCAATTTGCGGGCGATTTTCAATAGCGCTGATTTGCTGCGCTTCTTTACGGTGAACCGTGACATCTTTATCCGCACCATATGCCTATTGCTGGTTTTTAACTATTTCACATCTGCATCTGCTGGTCTTGGTGCCGATATTTTGGCAATGAATACCCTGTTAATGCAGTTTCTGATGTTCTTTTCTTACCTGATAGACGGATTTGCCTATGCCGCAGAAGCCTTGGTCGGGGAATTGATAGGAGCGAAAGCCTATACGGAACTTCGACGATTGATTCAACGGCTGTTCCTCTGGGGAGGCAGTATCTCTATTGCCTTTTGTGTTGTTTATGGCTTTTTCGGCCAGAATATTTTACACTTATTAACTGATCAGCAAACAATTCTTGACGAGGCAAGTGCATTTTTACCCTGGCTTGCCATTTTGCCCGTGGTGGCCTTTGCCTCTTATTTATGGGACGGCATATATATCGGTGCCACCGCTTCAAAATGGATGCGAAACACGAGCTTTCTTGCGGCATTCGTGGTCTTCTTTCCTATTTATTTCTCTGTCCGACCTTGGTTTCCTGTTCATGGCTTATGGTTTGCAATGATATTTTATATGGGAGCACGTGGGTTATTGCAATGGCTGTTGTTGGGGAGAGCAATTCCGATCTTGAAAAGGAATATTGAAGATATTTGAGGCGGATTGAATTAAAATAGTTCCATTACGCTTCATTAATTATCAATATTTTTTTAGTTTAAATAACATGAATATTGATAAGATGATTGAAGATTGTAATCACTCTTATTAAATTGCGATGAATTATCAGGTCTTAATTTTTTTAACTTGATCTTATTTTACCCAACATGAAAAAATTTTTCTCTCATCCCTTGGCAGTTTCTGTCATTTCTATTGTGGTCACTTTTCCACTGCTGTTGCTTGTTACTTTACAGTTAACACTCACAGAAAATACCCCGCAGGTTCTTCTATTTAAAAATATATTCTACGGGATTCTTGGTGTTTATTACATCGTTGCCGCTTGGATTATCTTCTATTTTACCAAAATGGTCGGTAAGCAGATCGGCGCAATTCTCGTTGGCCTGGAAATGCTTTTTGATGGGCATTGGGGGAAGGTCAAGAAATCCAACAAGAAAAACTGGAGCACACCTTATCGCTCAAAACTGCATGTTTTCAGTAACTATTTATTTAAAGCCACTGCTTTTGTGGAGCAGCTCGGGGATAAGCAAGTGAAAAATAACGATCTCGACTTTGAATTGTTGAATGAAAATGATCAGTTGGGTAAGAGTTTGCTGGCACTTCGCGACAGGTTACAAACGGTAGCTGAAGATGAAGAAAAGCGCAACTGGACCAACGAGGGGCTGGCTCAATTTACTGGCCTGCTTAGGGAAATTAATCAGGGGGAAAACGCGAGTGCCTTTGATCAGTTTTTATCCAATTTGGTAAAATATATCGGTGCAACTCAGGGGGCAGTTTACATCACTGATCAGCAGCCTGAAGGGAACATGATGCTTAAAATGGTGGGCTGTTATGCTTATGACCGTAAAAAATATATTGATAAATCCATTGAGATTGGCGAGGGGCTTGTAGGACAGGCTTATTTAGAAAAGGCTCCTATATTCTTGACCGATGTTCCTGACCATTATTTGAATATTCGTTCTGGATTGGGCGATAGTGCCCCGCGTTGTGTGGTCATCATTCCACTGATCTACGGAGAAGAGGTACAGGGGATTTTAGAATTGGCCTCTTTTGAAGTGCTTCAGCCTTTTCACCTTGGGTTCCTTGATAGAATAGGAAACAACGTTGCGGCAGCTATTTCCTCTTGGCGCACGAGTGTCGAAACCAAAGACATGCTCGAGAGATTGCAGGAAAGTGAACATGAAACCCGTCAGCAGGAAGAAGAACTGAGACAGAACCTTGAAGAACTTTCAGCAACGCAAGAAAACATGGAACGTTTGCGTAAGGAGAAAGAAGAGGTTTTGAATATTGAACGTGAAAAATTTGAGAAGACGACCAAACTTTACAGACGTATCCTTGATAGCCTTCCTAATAAAGTTTTCTTAAAAGACGCTGATTGTCGTATGGTATTGGTCAATGATCGTACGCTTGAAGTAATGGGTGGTGACGAATCAAAAATTCTGGGTAAAAGCGATATCGACTTTTTCGGGGTAGCTGACGGCACACCTATGGTCAATGAGGAAAAAGAGATCATTAAAACTGGTAAGCGTGATTACCTCCAAAAAGAAATGGATAAAATTTCAGGCGGACAAGACAAGTACCTTCATACGACAAAAATGCCATTGTATGTGGATACTTTAGATCAGGTAGGGCTTTTGGGAATTCAGTTTGATGTAACTGAGCAGGAGCGACTAAAGCGTGAGAATGATCAGCTAAAAGAGGCCTTGACTGAAATCAAAGAGTAATTGAATCAAGTGGGCAATTTGCCGATAAGATTTAAACCTTTCTCGTCATATCACGATCGATTTAGAGTAGCGAGATCATTTAAAAGAATAATATGAAAAACAGAATTGCGTTTTTATCATTGGCACTGGCCTTTATAATTTCATCATGTAGTGTGGTGCAGTCGCTGAGTTCGGGGGAAGTAGATAAGGCCCTTTCTCAAATGTTGGATTTGGGGACGGAACATGCTGTTGCCGCTTTAGGTGTAAAGAATGGCTATTTGCTCGATGAGGATGCGAAAATCCCGCTCCCTGCCGAAGCACGGGCTGTACTGGAAAATGATGCGGTTAAAGCGGTGATTGGTAAATATGTAGACGATATAGAAACGGGTATTAATCGCAGTGCAGAAGCCGCAACCGACAAGGCGGAAGCCTTATTTAAGAAGGCCATTCGGGAGATGAGTTATCAGGATGCATATGCAATTTTGCTTGGTTCAAATGGTAATGAGGCCACAGAATACCTCAAAAGACAAGCTTATGATGAGTTGAAAAGTGAATACCATGCACCGATCAATGAGCAGCTTGATAAAGCAATATTAGCGGGTAAATCGACCAATGAGTTGTACACATTATTTGCATCGACTTATAATGCGATTCCGTTCATCGGAGGAAAGCTTGAAGCTGATAACCTGCCTGATTATGTTACAGAGAAAGCCCTCGATGGCTTGTTCGTAAAAATCGAGCAGCGGGAAAAAAAAATCCGGGCAAACCCTACCAAATACGGAAGTGATTTACTTACCCAACTTTTGAGCACATCAAAATAAATATTGGTCTTTGATCCTCTTTGGGATGGTTGAATGACCAAATAAATCGAGAAGATATTGTTGGGTTTGGGCATTGAAAAGCGCTGTAATTTTTTAATTATGGCGCTTTTTTTTCGTTATGGTTGCCTCATGGCGGATAATATTCAAATAGATTTGATTAAGTATAAAATATATTCTAATTTATCTGAGAAAATACTCATTACTCAACCCGAAACTTGTGAATTTACTCAGTTATTATCGAGATGTCCGTGCTCGTTCATTGATGATATGCTCTCCTTTAGCCATTGAAGATTATATCCCTCAACCCTCTGTTGATGTCAGCCCACCCAAATGGCACCTGGGGCATACCACTTGGTTTTTCGAAGAAATGGTGCTTGCGGTACACTCTAAAGAGTTCAGCAGGTATAATCCGAAATACGCCTATGTATTTAACTCCTATTATGAAACCATCGGCGATCGGGTAGAAAGGCCTCAGCGTGGCTGGATGTCTCGCCCAACCGTTTCGGACGTCCTGGCTTATCGTCGTTATGTCGATGAGCGAATGGAATGGCTGATTGAAGGGATTTCTTTTTTTCCGAAAGAGGTGAAGGATCTTGTGATTTTAGGCCTACAACACGAGCAGCAACATCAAGAATTACTCTATACAGATATAAAATATACCTTAAATCTTAACCCGATGGTCCCTGTTTATGAAGAGGACGCCGAATTGGTGAATGATTACAACAGTGATCAGGGATTTTTGGAAATTCGGGAAGGGCTGTATGATATAGGTTTTGAAGGAGAGGGATTTTGTTTCGATAATGAAAAAGGACGACACAAAGTTTTTCTACCTGCCTTCAGTATTGCAAAAGGCCTGGTGACCAATCAGGAATACCTCGAATTTATTGAAGATGGTGGGTATGAAAAACACGATCTGTGGCACGCTCAGGGTTGGGACTGGCTGAAGAGCAATCAACTGGAACACCCGATGTATTGGCGTAAAGAAGAGGGGCATTGGAAGCAGTTTACTTTGGGCGGACTGATGGATCTGGACCCTCATGCACAGTTGGCGCATATCAATTATTATGAAGCTTATGCATTTGCACAATGGAAAGGTATGCGATTGCCTACTGAATTTGAATGGGAAGTCGCTTCAGGGCAATTGTCTTGGGGAAGCCGTTGGGAATGGACACAGTCTGCTTATTTACCCTATCCTAAGTATCAAAAAGCTGAAGGAGCCGTAGGAGAATATAACGGTAAATTTATGGTTAGTCAGATGGTTCTTCGGGGGGCTTCAGTCGCTACTTCGCCAGATCATAGCAGGCCAACTTATCGTAATTTCTTTCATCCTGAACTCTCATGGCAGTTTACAGGTATCCGTTTGGTTCAGAATTAATCTTTTAACTCCCCCCTTTTATGCGCTCAGGTTTTCAAAAAGATGTGGACAAAGGTCTTTCATCGCCCAAAAAGTTTATCCCTTCCAAATATTTTTATGATCAGGTAGGTGACCGTATTTTTCAAAAAATTATGAGCCTGCCAGAGTATTACCTCAGCAGGTCGGAGTATAAAATTTTTGAGGAGCAGGGCGTTGAGATTGCTCAGGCTTTACCCTTTAAATCTGCTTTTGATATTGTGGAGCTGGGGGCAGGGGATGGGTCAAAAACCAAATTGCTTCTAAAAACACTGAACGCTTTAGGGCTTGAGTTTACCTACCGTCCTGTTGACATTTCTAAAGCGGTACTTGAGCAATTGAAAAGTAATATTGTCGCATTTTGTCCCGAAATATCAGTGGATCCTCTTGCTGGCGATTATTTCGATATTTTGCCTCATTTAAGTACCACAGATAAGCCCAAGCTATTCTTATTTTTGGGCTCCAATGTAGGAAATTTTCAGCCTGCAGAGGCCGAGGCATTTATACAGATGATCTCTAATGTCATGCATTCAGGCGATTTACTGATGATCGGCATGGACCTTCAGAAACGGCCCCAGTTGATAGAGAAAGCTTACAATGATAGTCAGGGGCTCACGGCCTCCTTCAATATGAACTTACTGCAAAGGATGAACAAGGAACTCGGCGCCAATTTTGATTTGGATCAGTTTGAGTTTTACGTTCACTATGATCCTGTGAGAGGGTTTGTCAATAGTTTTCTGGTGAGTCTTGAAGATCAGGAAGTGGAAATATTGCGGTTGAACAAAAGCTATAAGTTCCGTGAAAATGAATTAATACATACAGAGTTATCTCGGAAATTTAATGAGGAGCAGATCGAGCGGTTAGCCTTCCGAACGGGATTTTTTGTCCGAAAGGAATTCATGGACCCTGATCACTATTTTGTTGATAGCCTGTGGGAAAAAGTATAATCGACCTTTTTAGGTCATAAGTGAAGAGAAATTGGCAGACATTCGTTCTGCCTTTTTTTATACCCCAACTTTTGCGAAAAATTTTGAAAAAAGTTTAAAAAAAATGGAGGCTAAAAATGACCCCTCGAATATCATTTTAGGCAGGTGAATGATCTATCAGACTTCAGATTTAAATCAGCTTTCGGAACGGATTTAACATTTGTGCTGAAATGGGATAAAAAGTAAACGGACTGATAATTAGCGGCTTTTGTTTGATAAATATCCAAATGCGGTATTCAATAGTTATATGCACTATTCTAATTGAAAGGTTTATACTAAAACAATTTGGAAAATGAAAAAGGTCTTAATTTTAGTCGGTGCATTATTGGTGTTTGGGGTAAACGCTGAAGCGCAAGTTAAAAGTAACAAAAATGCGGTAGCGAAAGCCCGTCTGGAGAAGCTGAATGGTAATGCCACGGTTCAGGACTTTGAGGCTTACAGCCAGTCAGATAAAGCAGGGCGAGCGCGGCAGGTAGAATTAGTCCGTGTTCAGGAGATTGATGAGCAAACAGAAACGCATACGGTACAACAAGTCCGCAGTGACAAGAGCAGCCGTAAGTTGGTGAAATAAAACTAAATAGATAGGATTAGGGATTACAGGCAGACATTCGTTCTGCCTTTTTTTATGCCCCAACTTTAGCGAAAAATTTTGAAAAAAGTTCAAAAAAAATGAAGGCTAAAAATGACACTTCAAATATTATTTTAAGCAGGTGAATGGTCTGTCAGACTTCAGATTTAAATCAGCTTTCGGAACGGATTTAACATTTATGCTGAAATGGGATAAAAAGTAAACGGACTGATTTTATGTTCTCTTGATTGTCCAAATATCCGAATGCGGCTTTTCAAAGTTGTTTGCACTATTCTAATTGAAAGGTTTAACTTAAAACAATTTGGAAAATGAAAAAGGTTTTAATTTTAGTCGGTGCATTATTGGTGTTTGGGGTAAACGCTGAAGCGCAAGTAAAGAGTAATAAAAATGCGGTAGCGAAAGCCCGTATGGAGAAGCTGAATGGTAATGCCACGGTGCAGGACTTTGAGGCGTACAGCCAGTCAGATAAAGCAGGCCGGGCGCGGCAGGTAGAATTAGTCCGTGTTCAGGAGATTGATGAGCAAACAGAAACGCATACGGTACAACAAGTCCGTAGTGACAAGAGCAGCCGTAAGTTGGTGAAATAAAACTAAATAGATAGGATTAGGGATTACAGGCAGACATTCGTTCTGCCTTTTTTTATGCCCCAACTTTAGCGAAAAATTTTGAAAAAAGTTCAAAAAAAAATGAAGGCTAAAAATGACACTTCAAATATTATTTTAAGCAGGTGAATGGTCTATCAGACCTCAGTTTTGAATCAGCTTTCGGAACGGAATTAACATTTATGCTGAAATGGGATAAAAAGTAAACGGACTGATTTTATGTTCTCTTGATTGTCCAAATATCCGAATGCGGCTTTCCGAAGTTGTTTGCACTATTCTAATTGAAAGGTTTAATTTAAAACAATTTGGAAAATGAAAAAGGTTTTAATTTTAGTCGGTGCATTATTGGTGTTTGGGGTAAACGCTGAAGCGCAAGTTAAAAGTAACAAAAATGCGGTAGCGAAAGCCCGTATGGAGAAGCTGAATGGTAATGCCACGGTGCAGGACTTTGAGGCGAGCAGCCAGTCAGATAAAGCAGGGCGAGCACGTCAGGTGGAATTAGTCCGTGTTCAGGAGATTGATGAGCAAACAGAAACGCATACGGTACAACAAGTCCGGAGTGACAAGAGTAGCCGTAAGTTGGTGAAATAAAACTAAATAGATAGGATTAGGGATTACAGGCAGACATTCGTTCTGCCTTTTTTTATGCCCCAACTTTTGCGAAAAATTTTGAAAAAGTTCAAAAAAAATGAAGGCTAAAAATGACCCCTCGAATATCATTTTAGGCAGGTGAATGATCTATCAGACTTCAGATTTAAATCAGCTTTCGGAACGGATTTAACATTTGTGCTGAAATAGGATAAAAAGTAAACGGACTGATTTTATGTTCTCTTGATTGTCCAAATATCCGAATGCGGCTTTCCGAAGTTGTTTGCACTATTCTAATTGAAAGGTTTAATTTAAAACAATTTGGAAAATGAAAAAGGTTTTAATTTTAGTCGGTGCATTATTGGTGTTTGGGGTAAACGCTGAAGCGCAAGTAAAGAGTAACAAAAATGCGGTAGCGAAAGCCCGTATAGAGAAGCTGAATGGTAATGCCACGGTGCAGGACTTTGAGGCGTACAGCCAGTCAGATAAAGCCGGGCGAGCACGTCAGGTGGAAATAGTCCGTGTTCAGGAGATTGATGAGCAAACAGAAACGTATACGGTACAACAAGTCCGTAGTGACAAGAGCATCCGTAAGTTGGTGAAATAAAACTAAATAGATAGGATTAGGGATTACAGGCAGACATTCGTTCTGCCTTTTTTTATGCCCCAACTTTTGCGAAAAATTTTGAAAAAAGTTCAAAAAAAATGGAGGCTAAAAATGACACTTCAAATATCATTTTAAACAGGTGAATGGTCTATCAGACTTCAGATTTAAATCAGCTTTCGGAACGGATTTAACATTTGTGCTGAAATGGGATAAAAAGTAAACGGACTGATTTTATGTTCTCTTGATTGTCCAAATATCCGAATGCGGCTTTCCGAAGTTGTTTGCACTATTCTAATTGAAAGGTTTAATTTAAAACAACTTGGAAAATGAAAAAGGTTTTAATTTTAGTCGGTGCATTATTGGTGTTTGGGGTAAACGCTGAAGCGCAAGTTAAAAGTAACAAAAATGCGGTAGCGAAAGCCCGTATGGAGAAGCTGAATGGTAATGCCAAAGTGCAGGATTTTCAGGCGCAGAGTAAATCAGATAAAGTTGGACGTGCAAGAGCAGCAGAACAGGAAATGGTAAAGCAGCAAGATCTTGAGAATGATACCCTCACTGTTCAGAAGGTGAAAAGTGATAAATCAGGCAGAAAAATTGTAAAATAATTGATAAGCAGTAGCGTTGAAAGGCAGGAGTAATCTTGCCTTTTTTTGTGCGCTAATTTTTCAGGCCATCATCCATGAAAATTAATTTTCAACGGGCTGAATAAGCAATGCCATAAGTAGGTTAATCGATGACCGCCTTTTATAAAAATAGGGGAATCGTGTTTCGTGGGTGCTCTCTAAAGGCCTATTTCACCAAACTGATTCTGCCTTCCGTCAGCCATTGGTTTACCCGATATACACTGATAATATTTCGTGACCGATAGACTGGCTTATCGGTAATATATACCATGTACTTTTTGGGATCGTTAGGGTATGTTTTTTCCTCAATACTAACAATCTTCATTTGGCTATTGCCCATCTGAAGGGTCGTGCCTACCGTCAAGGCATCATTATTTTCATTATTCATGTGGTAAAGATAATTATTATTTCAGGCTAATGATCTGTCAATTATCATGTTTTGAAAAATAGGCGTTTATCGTGCCTATTGAACCTTTTCCTTCAGTAACAATAGTCACTAAAGTTGTTGATGGGCTGCATTACTTTTGTTATCAGTTAAGAAAAACTGCTCAAGTCATTCGATTTCAGCAGTTCATGTTTATCAGTAATTTGTAAAAAATGACGGATTGGATTTATCAGCCTTGGCCTTGGTGGGTCGCTGGCCCTATTATAGGGATGGTGTACCTTTTCTTGCTTTATTTTGGGAAAAGTTTCGGGATTTCGGCCGTGCTTCGTACGGCTTGCACTATGGCTGGTGCAGGGAAAAAGTGTGAATTCTTTAATTTCGACTGGCGTACACAGCGCTGGAATTTGCTGTTCATTTTTGGGGGAGTCCTCGGAGCATTTGTAGCCCACCGTTATTTGAATGGCGTCGCGGGGGGCATTGCAGTGAATGCGCGCACGGCAGTGGCTTTGGCAAAATTACATATTGTCAGTTATCAGGATCATTTTTACCCTACTGAGTTGATGAGCTGGAAGGCGCTGTCTGCGGTTCAAGGTTGGGTGGTTCTTGCTTTAGGTGGCTTTTTAGTAGGCTTTGGGGCGCGTTATGCTGGAGGTTGTACTTCAGGACATGCCATCAGTGGTTTGTCTAACTTGCAGTCGCGTTCGCTGTTTGCCGTGATCGGCTTCTTTGTAGGCGGCCTCTTGATGGTACATGTTTTATTACCCTTATTTTTAGCTTAGTATGTTGTTGAAAGGTTTAAAATACATCGGACTCGGATTTGTTTTGGGAATTATTTTCACCAAGTCCGAAATTATTTCGTGGTTCAGAATTTATGAAATGTTTCAGTTTGATTCATTTCACATGTATGGTATCATTGGTTCGGCAATTGCGGTGGGTGCCTTAGGGACTTATTTGATCAAGAAGAATGATGTTCATGATCAAAACGGTCAGGCGATCACGATTGCTGATAAGTCAGGGAGCCCAAAGCGTTATATCTATGGAGGGCTGATTTTTGGTTTCGGTTGGGCACTTTCAGGTTCTTGCCCAGGCCCAATGTTTTTTATCTTGGGGACTGGCGCGAGTTTCATGCTCATCACCATTGTATTTGCGATATTGGGAACTTTGACCTATGGTTTGCTGCGGGACAAGTTGCCTCACTAAAAATTTTGAAGATCGTTCAACTGCATAATTGGATATAATTGTTTATATTCAGTAATGCAGTTTTCTATTTTCATCCATAGTTTGCGGTATCTACCTGCCTTCGTGATTCCTTGTTTGCTGGTGTTAAATTATCGGCTGGAGGGTGCGTTTACTTTTTTGCCGCTGTTTTATGCTTTTGTTGTAATTCCAGTCGGAGAATTACTTTTCAGTGCCTCCGAAGCGAATATCAGCAAAAATGAGGAGCGCCAATATGCCAATGCCAAGCTCTTCGATTTAATTTTAGTGTTGGCCTGTTGTGCACATTTCGCCTGTTTGGCATTTTTCCTTGTCAGTATCGATCAAATACCACAGTTTTCTGTTTCCTGGTTTGGGCATGTTACCGCTATGGGGCTGATGTGTGGAGTGTTTGGAATCAATGTCGCGCATGAACTTGGGCATCGTAAAGAGCGCTACTTTCAACTGTTTGCGCTGGCAATGCTCTCGACCTCTCTATACATGCATTTTTTTATTGAACATAATCGAGGGCATCATAAAAATGTTGCAACAGATCAAGACCCAGCCTCAGCAAAGGCGGGAGAACCCCTGTTTTTCTTTTGGTTTCGTTCGATTTTTGGTGCCTACAAAGGGGCCTGGAAGTTGGAGAATGATCGATTGCAGCGGAAAGGATTCGCTCGTTTTTCACTGAAAAATCAAATGATTCAGATGCATATTTTTCAGGGGCTTCTGATTGTTTTTATAGGTGTTGTTTTCGGAGCCTCCGTACTATTGGCATTTTTAGGTGCAGGTACTTTCGGGATCTTTTTGCTGGAGACGGTGAATTATATTGAGCATTACGGTTTGCGACGGAGAGTCCTGGAACATGGCAAGTATGAGCGCGCAGAAGTTTGGCATTCCTGGAATTCCAATCACCTATTTGGTCGAGCAACTTTGTTTGAGTTGTCGCGGCATTCCGACCATCATTTTATTGCAAGTAGGAAATATCAAATTTTACGCCACCATCAGAAGGCGCCGCAATTACCCACAGGTTACCCCGGCATGATGCTGCTTGCGCTTGTCCCTCCCTTGTTTTTTAGGGTGATGCACCCCAAAATCAATCAAAATCAACCGCATGAAGAAGGCGCTATTTTTAAGTGATTTTTAATGATTACCTGCAAACTTTGTTTGTATGTCAATTTTTAATTTTCCTTTTTTGTGTTTGGTTATGGAGCATTTTATTAAATTGTTCCTCTTAATCACTGCTACAAAAAATTATGCTTATTTGTGGTCTGAATCATTTTTTCAAAAATAATAACTTATGGCTGTAAATCGGAGCGCTTTAATTAGATATAAAGCGATAGATAAGTGTTTGCGAGACCGAGCGCAAAAGTATTCATTAGAAGATTTAATTGAGGTGACCACTCAGGCATTGATTAAAGCCGGTGAATTGCCTGAAGGAAAGCGGGTTGGGAAGCGAACTTTGCAATTGGATTTACAAATGTTACGCTCTGATGAATTAGGCTATAATGCTAAAATTCAGGTGCAGGATCGTAAATTCTACACTTACGAGGATCCTGATTTTTCGATCACCAAGCTGCCGCTTACCCAAAATGATTTTACTCGACTCAGTGCGGTAGTCGATGATCTTTCTGAATTTCAGAGCTTTTCCTATTATCAGGATATTGCTGGACTGATTCAGCGTTTGGGCTACAAGGTGGAAGCACATCGTTTTCCTGAACAGAATATTTTTCAATTTGAAGAAAGTGATTCAGAGAGCAGTTTGGCTTTTTTGGCACAGATCAGTCATGCTATTCAGCACCGTCAGGCTATTGAGCTGAGTTATCGGGATTCGAAAATTGCCGATGCGCAGCAGATCATCTTCCACCCATACCTTTTGAAGGAATTTCGTGGCCGTTGGTTCGTGATTGGTGTTCGGGGAGTGGCTGTGCCGGTACAGGCATTGGCTTTGGATGGTATTGTTGAGGTGCGCACTTCCGCTATTCAGTATGTGGCCAATGTAAATCATGACCTTGATCGTTATTTTCAAAACATCATTGGGGTTAGTCAGCCTGTGGATGATCAGAAAGAAGAAGTGTTGCTTACCGTGGATTTGAAGCAAGCGCCATTTGTACTTTCTTCGCCTATCCATAAATCTCAGGAAGTACTTTCCTATGACGAGTCAGGTTTGAATTTGAGATTGAACCTGATTTTGAACTCAGATCTTGAAGAAGAATTAATCCGTTTCGGAGAAGGCATAAAAGTGCTGGCACCTGTAAAATTGCAAAACAGGTTGCGTCGTCGTTTACAAAAAATGATGGAAAACCTTGGGGGTGGAGTGGTTCCGGCGCCCAAGTCATCGGCACAATATAAACAATTCAACGGTTACGGAATTGTATCCCAATTATGGACTTCTGAAGAGATTCGTGGTATTGCCAATAATCTTTTCAGTTGGTTGCAAGATAAAACCAATACCCGGGAATCGTTTTGTATGCCCGATATTTTGGGGAAAATGGGGCAATTGTCCAACATGATTTTGAACAGTGGATTCGAGCAATTTTGTGAGCAATATAATGGCGGAATAAAGCTCGGAGGAAGTACATTGTGGTACGGTAAAACCCATGAGTTACCTTTAACGCCACAACGGATAAACCATTGTTTGCAGCAGCAGGTAATTGCCGGGGAGGACATTTATGATATTAACACAGACGATTTTGTTTGGGGCGTGATGCCATTAGACAGTCTTGGTGAGCAGACGGGTTCTTTGGAACTGGTGACGCTGAGTGGCAGGGTGAATAATCTTTCCGTAGAAAAAGGCAGTTTGTTGATGCTTGACCCCAAGACCTTCTGGAAGTTGGAACCAACGGATATTTCTCGCCGTCGCCGGATGTTGATTTTCTGGTGGGAACGCGCAAAAAAATAATGACACAAAAAAATAGCTGATGATTCGGAGGCCCTAAGGGATTCCCCAATGATCAGCTATTTTGTATTTGCTTTAAAGGCCTGTTATTTATCCTCTTCAGGTCGCCAAAACACAAATTGGTTAGGCATTACATCGGCATTGAATTTCGAGATCAGTTCACCGAGGTGATTATAGTGAAATATCAGCCCCTTTTGCAGATAGTCAATGGCATCCGAGAGATAAATATCATCATTTGCCGGGTCTAAGTCCAGGCCATAATAAATTTGGTTTTCTGCCACGGGAATGAAAGGTTGGCTATTAAGCGTTGTAGCGTCAATAGGCTGCTGATACACCCCACCGTTAATATAGTACAGGGTATTTTTCTCCCGATTAATTCTTAGATGGCCAGGCCAGGTCGCCGTGAGGTTGTCAAATGAAAATTGTCGGGTAATTTTCATCTGTTCAGGGTCAATGCGAACGAGTTGTGGGGAGTCCCCAACAATTTGCCCTTCACAAAGCACCCATAATTGAGCATTTTTATCAACGACCACATTTTTTGGTCCCTTAGGCAGGGGCATCCTATCGACAATCTCATCAGTATTTTTATCAATTTTCAGCAGTTCCTGATCGGCCTGATTGGAATCATACATTGTGCGAGCCTTGGTGATAAAGGCATAATTACCAATGGTAGCGATGCCTTCCGTCCAACCGCCGTCTGTTGTTACCTTTTTGGTCACTGTATTTGTTTTTAAATCAAGCACCCAGAAACAGCCTGCATAGAGTTCAGTCAGATAGGCTTTATCGTCTGTAACCTGCTCCAGATACCTTGGACTCCCTTTTGGGATATCAATCTGATCCAAATATTTACAGGTGTAAGGATCAATAATAACTATTTTTTCGGAGTTGTTGAGGATCAGATAGCCTTTGCCTCCTATAATTTTCATGGACTGAAAAATATTGCCAAGCTCAAACTCATTGGCTTCCTTAAAAATGAGGTTGTCAATCTGTTGAGCTTCATTTCCTGTGGCATCATGCAAAAAGGATAAAGTGCCGACACCCCAGTCGAAATTCCCTTCATTTACAATAAAAACCCCATTTTGATAGCTCCCCTTGGTCGGTGGATTCACATCCACAGGACGGGCATCCTCAGGGTTATTACAGGCAGAAATGAGCCATAACATTGCAAAATATAACAGCAACTTTTTCATTTATTTCACAAAATAGGAAAGCGTTAAAAGGAAATTTCTTGGGGGCATTGGTCGGAAAGCAACAGACTGATAATGGTAATTCATCAGGTTATTGATCCTGAGTTGTACATTAAATTGTTGCTTGTGCCACCGAAGGTCTTTGGCCACAACCATATTGGTCAACAGGTAAGCGGGAAGGTATTGTGTTTCATCGGTTTTGGTGTACCGCTTCCCGTAAGCAGATTCTTCTACGGTGATTTTCCAGCCTTTATAAATGACTCTGTAATACGCCTGCAAACTGAAAACTGGCGTATAGATCAGCTGTTTGCCCACAGAGACATCGCGGTCATTTTTCGGTTTTTGATTCTCCGCTTTTGTCCATGAGAGGTTCGTGAAAAGCTCATGCTGCAATTGGCCTGTTTTGAAATGGTAGCGGAAATTTTGTTCAATGCCACGGCTGAAGACAAGGGTCATATTCTCAGGTCGCCAGAGATTGAAAACACCCGGCTGCCAAATAATCCAATTATTGATATAGGAGAAAAACAGGGTAGTTTCGCTGTTGAAATAGGACGAACTGCTTTTTCTTTCTATCTGAAAGGCTGTTTCTCCTTCCCAGCCTTCTTCAGGCAATAAATCCGGATTGCCCACGGGCCACCAATAGCGATCGTTAAGGCTTGGCGCATGGAAATTCCTTGAAATGTTTCCTCTTACGGACCACGCCCAAAGCTGCTGGTTATTTTCGTGTTGATATTTGTAACCCAGCGAGGGGAGGAACGGTTTTCGGTCGCCATCAATCCATTGCTGCCGAAGCAGCATCGAGAGTGTCCAGGCAGAATTGGGGCTATATTCAAGCTCGGAATATACGTCCTGTTTGGACTGCGTCCTTCTTGTTGTTACCAGTTCCTGAGGTTCCGCATAGTTATCCGAATGGGCAATATCAAGGGTATAATTTGCTCCGAGTCTAAGGAAAATATTCTCTTTCAATTTTTGGTTCAACCGAATATTCGACTGCACAATATCTACAAGGCTGCGGGAATCATTGCCTGATTTTTTGTCCTTATACCGCACAAATTCCTTCATATATGCGACGTTGGCAGTGAGTAAATGATTGGCTCTTTTGCGCTCGTAATCCAGTAGTGAGCGCAAACTTGCATCCTGTTGCCACCCATAGCTATCGGGCGTAATGGTGGTTGGCGGTAGTGATCGATCGTTGTATTGACCCCACAGGCGCAGACCGATTCGGTCCCCATTATTCAGTTTTCGGTGAACTTCCTGCATCAGCCCATATTGCTGTTGTTCACCGTTGATATTGGTGGAATGAACAGGCTCGGATCCAATATTTACATTCCAATATTGAAAGTCATTTTTGACCGTTTTTACATAGGCTTTGGTCGTTGACTGCCAAAGGTGATTTCCCTTGGTCAGGCTCATTGAACTGACAAAATTAGAAAAGCTTCCAGTGGATTGCGACAATCTAAAATCGGTAACTTGCTGAAAATCTACCCTATTATTCATATGGATGGCACCACCAAGTCCACCTGTTCCATATAATAAGGAAGAGGCACCATAATCCACTTTCACCTCATCGGAAAAAGATACTGGAAACAACGATAAATCCACCTGTCCAAGCATAGGCGAGTTCAAATTGATACCATTCCAGTATAGCTGGGTATGCGAAGCGCCCGTCCCACGCAGGGAGATGGTTTGCGCTCCACCAGCACCATAACTTTTGATAAATATTGGGGTGCGCAAGGTCAGTAAGTCCCCTAATGAAGCCGATAAATTTTCCTGTAAAGTTAAGGAGTCTATTTTTGACTGTTTGAAACTCTGGCGATCCTCGATTTTTAGATCATAAACCTGAATCCCTTTCAGAACAACCGCTTTTGAAGTGTCGGCAGGATTTAGGGCACCAAAATAAGCAATACACATCAGTATTGATAAAAAATGAGTCATCTGACGTATGGCTTATTTGGCAGAATAATGCAGGTTTTCAATCCCTTTGATCTCTGTGGAAACTTCTCCCAAGATGGAAGCATTCACCTGAAGCCCGGTATAAACTTTTATATACCTAATCTGCTGAAGTTTTTTCGCGTGGCCATTTTCATCTACCGCCCAATCGATATCGAAAGCATCGCCACCAATACTCATGTCAGCATAGCCAAACCCACCCTCGGGCTTCTGATTGACAATCTTGCCATTTTCTATGGTGGTAAAACTTTTCAGGCGGGTGCCACTTACCGTAAAATCTTTTGACTCGTTTGCTGGCCAGTGCGATTGCTTATTTTGGGTAAGCTGTCCCATATATTTGACAGTATCACTTTTGCCCTCATTATCGGTCCAAATAATATCGTCAAGTTCATTTTGAGGTTTATGATAAGTTACCTCGTAAGCCTTATTCGTTTCTGGGGCCTCGTATTCGGACCCCTTTAATTCGTACCACGGACCATCCTCTTGCTCTGCCACTGCAACAATACCCATTTCTGACGAGCCCGTGAAGGCATTGCCATAGATGACGAAATCATTACCGTCAAGATTTTGGATTGCCGGAGAAAATCCAACCACTACACTGCCCCCGAATGCACCGAGGCTGAGCAGGTGGTCTTTATTGCCGATCAGGGCTTTTGCACCTTCGAGCGTACCAATTTTCTGATTGATAAACTGACCTGGGGCAGGATGGTAAGCAACAATCTCATGAATGTATTTCGCCGAATCACTTTGTGGTAATTCCGGATGATCCGGATTGTCGGGAGAGGTGGGATCGTTTTGATTTGAGCTGCAGGATGCCATAAAAAAAACACTGAGGCATATGCATAGAGATGGTAGTAAATTTTTCATTATTTTCAGACCTGATTTCGGGAAAAACCAGGTAAGTTTTTGAAACAAAAGTGTTTCGATTCAACATCTTCAACCACTCGCATGTTCTGGTACCAATTCCCGGGTACTTGAAAAAGCAGAGGATTTGGCAGGTCTCCTGGCTTGTACTGTTTTATCTCCCTTCCCATTTTCACCTTTAAAAACAGTGGATTGAGATCAATTCATGTACTTACAGTTGCGGGTACAGCCCTCGAATTTAACGAGATTCCCATTTTCATTGCTTTAGATTAGCAAACCAAAATCTCCCGAAATTAGGAAAGTTCCCGAAGTTTTGAAAGAACAAAACCACAAGAATTTAGTTACCGGGGGTTACAATTTCATTAGAAAGGCGATACTATGATAAATGTAGATGTATATATGTCTCAAGTAAGTAAATGTGTAAAAAAATATACGAATACTTCAATATTTACGGCATTTCACTTTGATTTCAACATTTTTATGAGTTCCTTTAAAAAGGATAATTATTTACGGATTAAGTATGTTTTTTTTCTGACTCTTTAAGCCCATTTTAGCTAAAGATATATTATATGTTTTCACCTTCTTTTGCTCAACATAGAATCAGTACCGAATTCAATCAGGAATTATTGGATTTGGTCATGCCTGCAACCATCATTGTCAATGAAGATGGCGTGGTGATTGGTAGCGCCGGTCGTTTCGCTGAGCTATTGGATTGGTTTGATTTCTTTGACGAGAGTCAGCAAACAGATATGATGCTAAGGCTTTGTGTTTGGGTCAATGAAAATTTTGTTCAGCAGAAAGCCAAGCAAACTTTTGTTTTTCAGGACAGCAATACCGAAAACCCAACTTTCTGGGAATTCAGGGTAGAATTGACGACCAACAACCGTGGGTCGTTTTTTATCAGCCTGATGCCTTTTGTTACCAGCCAGGCAACTGTTGATCCATCCTCACCGACACTGGAAGATAAAGAGGTCGATGGATTGAGGGAGCAGGTGAAATATTATAGCACCTTCGCCTATTCTTCAGCGCATGATTTAAAGGCGCCTTTACATCAATTGGAGGGGCTGTTGACGATTCTTGAGCATGATTATCCGTTTCTTTCGGAAAGCAGCCCATTTACCCGCATCGTTGATTCTGTTAAAAACCTTGAATTTAAGATCAAGGGGATGCTGGAGATGTTCAAGCTTGAGCAGAAATTCACCGAAGCACCAGTGAAGAAGTTGAGCTTGATGAAATGTACCTCCTTTGTGGAAAGCAACCTGAGTAGTTTAATCGAGCAGTGTAAACCACAGATTGTCTATACTTTGCGGAAGGATGAAATTGTATTCAATGAATTGTGCCTTGAGATTGTGATTCAGAATGTACTTTCAAATGCCATTAAGTATTCTGAGGGGATCAACGCAAAAATTTCGGTCAAATCAAGAATGGTGGGAGAATACCTATTGCTCAAGATTTCTGATAACGGAATGGGCTTTGATGTAGAAAAAAATCAGGACAAAATAGCCAAACCTTTCAGCCGATTTACGGATAAAAAAGAAGGCTCAGGGGTCGGTTTGTACATGGTGAAATCGATCATGGAGCGAGGTGGTGGCCGTATGGATATTACCAGTAAAGTAGGGCGTGGAACCGAGGTGAGTTTGTATTTCAAACAAGCCCTTGACCGTAAGAGTGCGCCCGAAGTGCTCGACAAAGTGGCTTTGCGGATGAGTAATATCAATAAGGAAGTTCATATTTAGAAAGTCCTTTTTTGGCCTCTGACAGGCTGATTACTTCCTTTTTCTCCAAAATTTATTACATTTGATAATATCACTTTTTTATGCCTGAAAAACCTTCTTCAGGCGGCAGGATATTATTTTTATGAGAAAGCCAATCACCATTTCAGATATTGCCATTAAGCTAAATATTTCCAAATCTACTGTTTCACGAGCCTTAAAGGATCATCCAGATGTAAATCCCGCGACCAAAAAAAAGGTCAAAGCATTGGCTGAGGCACTTGATTATGAGCCCAATTTATTGGCTGCAAGTTTGGCAAAAAAGCAGTCAAGCCTGATAGGCGTAATTTTACCAGAATTTAACCGTGCATTTTTTTCGAATGCCCTTGAAGGGATTCAGGAAGTTGCCCGCAGAAATGGTTATAGCGTGATTATTTGTCAGTCCAATGAAGATTTTGAATTGGAGGTATTGAATACACGAATGCTTGCTTCCAATAAGGTTGCAGGAATATTGATGTCATTGACTTTACAAACTGCTGACTTCCGACATCTCGAACGGCTACAGGAGAAGGAAATTCCTTTTGTGCTCTTTGACCGAGTGGCAGAACAGATCGATTGCCCCAAAGTTACAGTGGATGATTTTCAGGGTGCCTATCAAATTACACAACACTTAATTTCAAAGGGTTACCAAAATATAGCGCACCTTTCTGGGCCGTTGAATTTATCCATCTGTAAAAATAGGTACAACGGATTTATGGCTGCGCTTTCCGATGCAGGTCGGGATATTGCCAAAGCACAGGTTTACGAATGTGAGCATTTGAAGGAAGACGCCTACGCTTCGGCAAAAAAATTACTGCAATTGGGCGTGCCTCGCCCAGATGCCATATTTTGCGTTTCCGATTATGTGGCCTTTGAAGCCATGCGCTGTATTCAGGATTTGGGCTTGAGGATTCCAGAGGATGTTGCTCTGGTGGGTTTTACCAATGATCCCGCCACGGAATATGTGACACCCCGCCTGACGACCATGGAACAGCCTGCCCGAAAAATTGGAGAAACCGCTTGTGAAATGTTGGTCAAATCACTGAAGGAGGAAAGCGACGAGCATCCGCATGTAATTCTTCCGACGACCTTCATTGAACGGTCATCGAGTTAAAAAAAAGGCGATTTGTTGAAATCGCCTTTTTTTGTATTTACTTGTTCAGCCAACCTTGCAGGTATTGAAATGGCGCGTTAAGCTTGCCGTCTTTACAAATTGAGGCTTTGTCAATAAGCCTGGCTTCATCCGATTTGAGCAGTAAAGGGATGATGTCGGTGGCAATACTTTTGCCAAAATCTTCTGAAGCATCCTTGGGCAGGGCCCCAGGCAAATTATCTACTGCCATCACGGTTAAGCTTCCTGCTGAAAAAGCAGGCTTTTCCTCCAGACTTTCTGGGTCAACATCATAAAATGGATCAGCAAGTGTGCTTGGTCTAAGTGTAAAAGGTATCGGGTCAGCAATATCACAACTGATGTCGGCAAGTACTTTCAGCCTTTGGTAGGCAGTTCGTTGTGCTTGCTCAATTAATTTTGGCCATTTACTATCATAAAAATGTCCCGTAATGATGATGTCTGCATGTTGTGCCACCTCAGTGAAGGTGCTGCGGAACTGTTCGGGATTTTTAGTCAAGGCTGAAGTAGTGAAGGGCTGTGCTTCTTGGTGCTGATAATATGCATTGGTATCCAAATTGGTAAATACAGTTTCCTCAAAAGTTTTTTCAGCAAAGGACTTTGCATCAACCTCAGCAATGTTGAGCAAAGAAAGAATTTCCCGAATACCTTTCGCCACGCGGCCCCGTCCAGTGATATATATTTTTATAGGTTGTCCGAAATTGACATTGTCTTTCAGCTGATGAAACATGTTTTCCAAACCGGAACACTCCTGGGGTAATGGAAGCTGGAATGTCTGATGTTTTGCGCCCCAGGCTTTCATGGCCAAATAGGCGCCGATTAAACCTGCAAACCTTCCAAAGCCCAATATCCGTCGGCCATCCTCAAAGGTGAGGCATTCGTAGTCAGTAAGTTGAATTTGTTTTTTAACAGCTGCCTGAAGCAACGGACGGTTATATTCCTGAAATTTGTGGGTGTGTGAAAAGAAGAAAAAATGTTTGTTATATAACAACTTCTCAATCGGGACTTCCTTAACGCCAAAAATAATTTCAGCCGCTGATAAATCTTCCTGGATCAGAATTCCTTCTGATTCAAATTCATTATTTTTATAACATCTTA
This sequence comes from Persicobacter psychrovividus, assembly GCF_036492425.1. Lineage (NCBI taxonomy): Bacteria > Pseudomonadati > Bacteroidota > Cytophagia > Cytophagales > Persicobacteraceae > Persicobacter > Persicobacter psychrovividus. The sequence goes on along the minus strand of NZ_AP025295.1, from coordinate 161,451 downwards.
TTTCTGAGGGTTGTACAATGAATTTTAAGCCTGGGTACTGTCGCTGGAGTTGTGCACATTGTTGCGGACTAAAGGGGCTTCGACGATCTGGTGGCGTTTTACCTTCACGGATTATTCCTATTTTGATAGATGTCATGAGTAGTTTGTTTATCGTTGGGTTTGTTATGAAAAATAAATATTTTTTTTAAATTGCAAAAGATTTTAACACCAAGTTTTCAGCCTAACAATCATTATGCAAACCGTACAAGAGGTCGTTAGTCACCTCATTCAACAAGCCCCTTTTTTAGAAGAATCTTTAGCCGAAGGCATCATTAACTTCACTGCTCTTGCCCGAAATATGCGGGAGGACGTTGAACGTTACATGGGTAAATCAGTCCAAATTGGTGCCATCGTAATGGCCATCAAAAGACACGTGCCTAAACCAGCACAAAGTACGCTGTTGTCAGAAATGCGAACCTATGTTTCCAAATTAGGAGAAATTATTATCCGATCTGACTTGGTTGATTATACGTTTAAGAATTCCGATTCTCTATTAAAGTCACAGGAAATTTTTATTCAACGTCTTCAAAGAGAGTCGCATGAGTTGTTCATGGCCTCTTCCAAAGGTGTATATGAAACCAATGTGGTGGTATCCGCTACACTGATTCCTGTTATTGAAGAAATTTTCGAAGATCAAAGTATCCTGAACAAGCGGGGGCAGTTGTCTTCTTTGACCATCCGCTTGCCGCAAGATAATACCGTGGTACCTGGCGTTTATTATGTGTTGCTTAAAACACTGGCTTGGGAAGGCATTAACCTTGTGGAAATGGTTTCAACAACACACGAAATTACCCTGATTCTGGATGAAGTGGACCTCAATAGAGCCTTTGGTCTGTTACAAAGCCTGACAAGAACACATCGATTAGTTTAACTTATAGATGGATTAGTTTGTATATTTTGACTGATAATTAAAAATTTGACCTTTAAAGTGATAGCTTTAATTGGTCAGTCATGAAAAAGGGGCATTGCTCCGATATTAAAGCGCCTTGAGCGCTTTTTTTTGTGTATTCCTGTTTTATTACAAAAATAGGACTGCTATGAAAAGATGGATAGGGTGTCTGATATTGCTATTTGGCTTTGGCGTATTTACGGAAGCAGAAGCATCAGCAGATAATGAAAGCCGAAAAGAATTTGTTAAACATTACACTAAACAACAGCGTGGATTTGCGTTATTTTCAGCCACGCACCGAAGAGTGGTGGAAAACCAGAAAAAGAATTATAAACGGATGTTTCAACGCGCCAATGGTAGTAAGAAGCGACGCTCGCCGAAGCAACAGGCCCGTGACCGTAAAAAGATGCACAAAGAAATGAAGCGCTATTATCGGGGAAATGTATTTACTCCCTGAGGTCTGTTACTTCATATTCCAGTTTTATCTCCATGGAATGAGGCGCTTTTTCATCGCCACCAAAGTAAGGGAACAACAGCCACCGCCAACCTGAAACAGCTGCTGGTGCTGGGGTTTCCCATTTAAAATTTTTGCCTTCAAACTGGTATTTTCCTTTACGGTGCGTGATGCGGCCTTCAAAGCGTTCGCCAATGCTGAGACTGTCCAATACCTGAATTTTCCTTGATTTATTAAAATAGGTGTAGCCAATGATTTCTACCTGCGCTATCGTGGGATTCCATCGCCAGCCAAAGCGTGCAGAGTTCTTATGATGGTTCTGCCAAAGGCTGTTACTGAATCCAAATAATTTATTGGTATCCCACTGATTTTCATTGTGGAGAAGATACCGTGCGCCTTCCGAAAATTGGCATTTTATGCTGATGCTATTTCCATGAACAAGGGCAGGAAGCCACTCACTTTTGTGTGCCCCTTTCGGTATGTGGTAGTTTTTAATTTTTTGATTGCATGCCTGTAAAATTACTAATGACGATATAAACGCCAAAATTATCATTTTTTTGACGTAAAAAACGCCTTTTTTCTTTTTATTGTATCTCATTTCTCTTACTTTGTTCGCCATATAGAATCATTGAATCATGTATTAATATTGCATATGATGGCTGAAGGTGAAATTCAGGTATTTTTAGGCTCCAACCTTAAGTTTCTTAGACTTAGAAAGTCATGGACACAGGAAATGTTGTCCCGTTTTCTGGGAATTAAGCGATCGAGCTATAAAGATTACGAATTAAATAGTGTGAAGCCAAGCTTGGGGTGCCTGATTAAAATCTCAGAAATTTTTTCGGTCTCTATTGATGATTTGATTCGGGTGGATCTAAGGTTGATTTTCGATCAGCGGGAAGCAGAACAGCATAAAGGAAGTATTATTGAAACGCAGGCCCGAACCTTGGTGGTTTCTGTAGATACCGATGGTGAGCAAAATGTTGATTGGCTGACGCCTGAGGTGTACGATCGGTATTTGCAGGAATTTAATCGGCCAGCATTTATTCAGGAGTTGCCGAAAATTCAGTTGCCGATGCTGGAGGAGGGAACCTTCAGGGCTTTTACCCTTTTAGATCATGAAATGTCGCCAGACTTACCAAAAGGGGCGATTTTTTTGGGTAAATATGTCAAGAAAATAAGTGATATCGAGAATTTTCAGCCTTACCTGATCCTGCATCAAACTTATGGCCTGATTTGCAGAAATATCCTGATGATTCCTGAAACAGAAAGCATGATGTTATTTTCGAATTTCAGGCCGTCTTCATTCAATACCGTACCTTATCACGAAGTGAAAGAAATATGGGCTTATCAGGCGGTTTTACGTTTTGATGCCAGTCGGAAGGCTGCTCAGTTTGGGGAATTGCTTCAGCTGATTTTACAGGCAAAGCAAGATTTTCCTTCTTTATAGGCAGCTGTCCGTTGGAAATTTATGAGAACCAGGATTCTCTCGTTATATTGAAACAATAAACAATAGCAATATGAACAATTTTGAATTTCGCAATCCTACCAAACTGGTTTTTGGTAAAGATCAAATCGCACAACTGTCAACTTTAATTCCAGCGGGCGCCAAAGTCCTGATGACCTACGGTGGTGGTAGTATCAAAAAAAATGGTATTTATGATGAGGTCATGGCTGCCCTTAAAGATTTTGAGGTGACAGAATTTTCAGGCATCGAGGCCAACCCACAGTTCAGTACCTTAATGAAAGCCGTTGAACTTATCCGTGAGCAATCATTGGATTTTATTCTTGCCGTTGGTGGTGGTTCTGTGATTGACGGGACGAAATTCATTTCCGCAGCAGTACATTATCAGGGGGATACCTGGGATATTTTGTCCAAAAATCTGGGCAAACAGTTGGAGGAGGCAGTGCCTTTCGGAACAGTATTGACGCTTCCTGCCACGGGTTCAGAAATGAATTCAGGAGCGGTTATTTCTCGTGCCGAAACGCAGGAGAAACGTGCTTTTGGTGGTCCGTTGTTTTTCCCTCAGTTTTCTGTTCTTGAACCTAAGGTAATTCAATCGCTACCTAAAAGACAATTGGCCAATGGTATTGCGGATGCTTTTACCCACGTGATGGAACAGTACCTGACTTATCCTGCGGGCGCCTTATTGCAAGACCGTTTCGCCGAAGGGATTATTCAGACTTTGGTAGAGGTGGCACCGAAAGTTATGGAAGACCCTAAAGATGAAGAGGCGGCATCAAATTATATGTGGTCGGCAACCATGGCACTGAATGGTTTAATTCAACAAGGTGTACCAACGGATTGGGCAACACATATGATTGGACATGAACTGACAGCTTTACATGGCATAGACCACGCTCGAACTTTGGCGATCATTGGCCCAAACCTGTATCAGGAATTATTTGAGCTCAAGAAAGATAAGCTCGTACAATATGGTGAGCGTGTTTGGGGGATTACAGAAGGAACGGCTGAGGAAAGAGCGCAGCAGGCAATCGATCAAACGACGGCTTTCTATCAGTCATTGGGTATTGACACCAAATTGTCTGATTATACGCAGGAGTATGCTTCGACCAAAGCAACAATCTTGGAACGTTTTCAAGAACGTGGCTGGTCGAAACTGGGCGACCGTGGATCGGTAACCCCAGCGGTAGTTGCCAATATTATTGACCGCAGTATATAGGCGCGTGCTAAAACACCTTTAAAGCAAAAAAAGCGTTTCGATGAATTTCGAAACGCTTTTTTTTTATTTATTGAAAAATGGTGTCGCCTTCTCCTGAAAGAACTGAGCCATATGTTGGTTTTCTTCATTCAGTTCCAAAAATTCAATTCCTGAACCTTCCGGAAGGTGCCGTTGCATAATCGGCCCTGCGAGGTTGGCTATTTCTTCCAAATTTCCCTGATGCTGTAAGGCCAACAACCAATGTGGCAGACTTTCCTCTTCGCTGGTATAGTAGATGGCAAAATAAGCCAGCTCCACTGCATGTTTCCCCAAAAGGTCGATCAGCTCCAGCTTCATGGCTGAAGGAATTTCTTCGGGAATACCAATGCGCATTTGTCCATCATTCTGCTCATCCACATCGATAGCCTGATGTTCTCCAAAAATCTTCCCATCGAATAAATCCTGTAATTCTACTGGGAGCATTTCTTTGCCAATCTCTGAAAATGGATTGAGGATAAGTGTTTTATCTGGCAACATTTCATGAATATCCTGAATGTTCATCGGCAAAAAATTCACTCGCTCCTGAAAATGATTTCCATCGAAAATTCTGCTGGGAGCGGTAAATACTGGAATCCTGCCATCATTAAAAGTCAGTAAACTCACCTGTTCGCCTTCTTGAATATCTTTGGGGTCAGTTTGCTTGGCTTTATTGACACCAGTGATGACAAACAGTTCATTGGCCAGCAGATCGGTATAAAATTGATTTATATATGATTGGTCTTTTGCCGCTAAAAGTAAGCTGTCGTCCGTTGGGAAGCTTTGGTCAGCAAAGGGGGTATTTTCTTTATTCATGAATCAAAAATTTGAATGCTTTAAGACAAAATTAAACATTTAATTTGAAGTAGCATAATGCAGGCGTCGATCCGCCACTTCATGCCAGTTGCGTTTGGCAGGTGCTGCCTTCCCCAAAGGGTATTCCCTGCGGTGCAAGGACAGTTGTTAATAGCATATACGGGTTTAATACCACTCTGTTAGTGCTTGAAAAGCAGGGGTTTGCGATATCGCTTTTTATATTGACCACCGCTTTTTTCTGGATTTACTGTTTCTGAATTTCCATAATGAGCAGCATGGTATTTTTTGAAGCCTTGGTGGCTTCTGCTTCCACATGTAGGCCATCGACATATTTAACTTGCTGTATCAGTTCAGTTTGCAATACCTTTTTAAATTTTTCAGCATAAGAATCCGCCGTATTATTATTGATTGCTTCATTGAGTTTTTTATAATCCAAAGCTTGCTTGCTGACCACAACAGCCATTTTGTCGCGGTGCCCGAGGCTATCGAGTTCCATGGAATAATCACGGGGAAACAAGCGGGTGCCCACAATGCCACAATAGGCCGAATGCTTTTCAGTGTAAGGAAAAAGGACATAGGAGCTGCCGTCGGTTTCTTCGCCGAAAATGTAGGTATAGCAATTCAGGTTGTTGGTGACTTCCACCTTGAACAGGCTGCCAGGCGACAGGCGATCGCGGGATTCGAAAATGCCGTTGCCAATCTGTTTCATGGGCAGGTATTTGTTGTTTTGCTGATCAAATAAACCGATTTGAAAACTGAATTTTTCAGGATTGTCAATAGATCTTCCCATGGGGAATACAGCATAGGCTTCTCGGGTAAAATGCATGAAATCCTGATACCCAACCCACGCCAGACCATCCTGTCCCCAATCTTCGCCCCAGCTATTCATAATCTGAAAGGCACCACCATTCATTTGGTCATCATAGCCAATCACCGTCATGGCATGCCCCCCGAAGCCGCGCATCTGATAGTCAGCTTGTGTGGGTTGCCAAAACTTTTGCCCTTTCATGGATTGCATAAAACTTCCGCCGACCATCATGCCAATCACCACTGGCGCCCCTTGCGCCAAATTCTGACGGATGGCATTGAGGTCAATTTTCTGCACATTATCTCCGACTGTCAAGCGGTTGAAGCCTTTCATTTTATAGGCACTCGCCGCTTCTACTAAACCTGCCGAGGGCATATTGCTGCAATCTTCCTCATTATAGCCAAATTCACTGAAGGGAACGGCGCCTTGCTGCGTCATTTTTTCCATGGCACGGATAATATAAGAGCCCTGGCAGCCCTCAAGCTTAATTTGGTTGTACAGGAAAGACGGGCTGAAACGAACATCATCGGGCGCTTGGCCAGTGGCTGAACTTTCCAGAATCGTGCGTGCTCCGTAGGCGCTTGCCCAGGCAACACAACTGCCCTGTTGCCCCTGATTCAGCCTCGTAGGGCTGAATTGCTCAAGCGATACCCTTACCGGCAAGGGGTTTTGTGGATCATTGATGATGGGCTCGTAAATTTTCGCGCGGTCAAATTGTTTAGGATCAAGGGTTGCTCCTTTGCTAAACACCGCTGAGGCCACATTAATGGCAGTTTCACGGCCACCGAAAAAATATATGGCTCCAAAGATGATCGCTGCGACAATCAATAGTTTTGGGTTCCGAAGCAGTAAGGGCAGCAGCATGGAAATAATTCCCCCCCAACCGCCGCCTCTTCCACCACGATAATTTCCCCCGCCATTTCCCCGATTAGGCTGGTCTGGGTCTTTCCGCATTCTTATAGGCATAGCGTTCTGTTTTTTTATAGGCAACTATACTCAAAGGTGGGTGTTTCATATTCCCCTGATTATTGCTGATTCTCGGAAAGCCTTGTGTAGCTAAAAAATAACACAGTTTTAAATAACAATTTTTTATCAATATTTTACTAAATAAACACATGGTGTTTTACAGGAATTAGGCAGAAGTTTTGTGGAAGAATGCACTATGGAGGACATTATGGGTGCTGAGACCACTTTGTTTGTTAGGAATTCAGGAAGGATTTATCTGCTTAGTTAATTTTGAAACAATTTTTTTGGAGATATAAAATATTTCTAACGCTGCGGACAGGTGACCGGACAGCGGACACTTTTGCTTTGTAGTCAAACAATATGCACCTTGATACTCCTAACAAATAACCTATATTATGCTTTCTTTCCTGATGTTCTTTGTGCTTTCATTCACACCGCCACAAGCTGAACAAAACCTATTCCACACCATCAATTATCGGCTGATTTCCAATGATATCGACCACCATGTTTATGCCATCTGTGACCATAAATCGATGGAGGTAGTGGTGCATAATACCTCTCCCAATAACCTGTATTTTACTTATTTTCTTCAGTTGGTTGATCCCTATTTTAAGCGGGTTCGCCGATTGCGCAAGGTGCAAGGTTTTGTGAGAAGTGGGGAAACGTTCCGCAAAAAGGTGAAGCAGCCTTTGGTCTTTAAGCGGGATTATATTTATGTTCAAATTTATCAGCAGGAAGAACAATGGATTTACTCCAACCATTATGCAGAATTTAAGCAGGATATTGGACTTTAAAAGTATGGTGTAGGTCTGTTTTATTCTTCAGCTTTTTTAACTTTGTTGTTTTAGCAAAGCTTATGAAGGAATATATCAAATCAAGGCCTAAACCCACCAATGGTCATCAATTGGGCACTTTTCTGCAATGCAAACGCAAAGCGTGGCTTAATTATTTTGGTCATGAGGCACTCAAAGCCGATACCCCACCACATCAGCAACACCTGATGGATGAAGGTCTGCGCTTTGAGGATGATATATTTGAGATGTACTACCCTGAGGCTTATGAGGTGAAGGGGGACAATTTTGCAATTCGCAAAGCCCTGACCCTGGATGCCATGCGCCGTGGCGAGCCCGTGATCCTTCAGGCACAGCTCGGTGATGGGACGACTACCGTCGGGGTGGCTGATATTTTAATTCTTGAGGATACTGATGAACAGCTGCCTTTGGGCCATGCTTACAGCCTTGGGGAGGTGAAGCATTCTGCGCAGGTGGCCGTGAGTCACCTTACCCAGTTGCTCTGGTATGCATCGATGCTTGCTGTTGATCAGCAGAAAACCTACGACCATTCCTTTGTTATTATCAAGAACAAAGAGCAAATTAAAGTTCAGCTAACGGAAGTTCGAGGGATTTATGAAGAGTGCCTTGAAGGGCTGTTACCCTTGCGCGATTTGTCGTGGGAGGAGCTTGGCGAGCAACACCCGATTGTTTATAAAAAGTCGTGCAATAAGTGCCAGTGGCGATACGCCTGTATTCCCGAACTTATGCAGCAGGAAAACCACCTCAGTGTAATTCCTTTGCTGAATGCCCATCATATTATGGCGCTAAAAGCGGAAAATGTTAACGGGCCCACAGCGTTATTGCAGGCACCTGCACAATTATTTGCCAATATTGGCTTTTCATTTCTGGAATATCGACGGCTTATTTTTCAGGTACAGACATACCATCGACTGGGCTTTGGCTTCAAAGAAAAAATTCAGTCGTTGTATTTTGGTAGCCTGACGCCTTTTGTTTTGGATTATGACGATCAGGAACCTGAGCGGCCAATAGCGCTGCGTACTGCAGAAAAAACCATCCCCCTTGAAATGACCGCTTATCCAGAATTTGTGGGCAGGTGGATCGGCTACGGTCTTGATGCCTTGCGGTTGCAACAATGGACTAAAGGCTGGTCTGATGATCAGATTGAAGTGGTGAACCTTGCGGAGGTTATTGAAAAGCAACTTTTTGGTTTATTTCCCGGCTATGCGCTCAACGAACTCTATTATTTTTTTCAGCAACAAATATCGATTGAGCAGCTGGTGCTTGATCCCGATAAGGATTTGGACCGACTGGAAAAATTAAACTTTTTAATTCAGACCATAGAAGAGGCCTTACATGATTGATCAATTTTTAGCATACTTGAAGAAAGAACAGGCATTGAACATTCAGAAAGTTCGTGAATTGAGCAGCCTCTCTGTTGAAGGGGTTGAGGAACGGGGACTGATGATTGATAATGCCACTTTCGTGATTACAAAATTCCTGAAATCTGACGGCTATGGCTGCCTGCACCTTCCCTATAATGAAACAAAGCTGAAAAGGGGCGAGAATTTTATGCTGAAGGCAAAGGACAATAGCCGATGGGAAGTAAAGGCTGAAGTGCTGGGCATGGGCGAGGACAAGCTGTGGTTTCAGCTCGGTTATAATCCTGGTGGGCAGTATGCCCTAAATGATTTGGACGACGGTACAAGCATGCGCCTGACCTTGATTCCTTTTGATGCCGTGGATAAAGTTCGCGAAGCTTTCATCAATATGGAAGGGAACACGGCCGCAGAACATTGGCTGAAACAACTCATGACCCCAAATGGGATTCAGTTACCTGAACTGGAAATTACAGCACTGCAGCGCAAACAAGTGGCCGACCTCGAAGATCAACTCGGTCGATCCTTGAACAGTTCTCAGCGGCAGGTACTTTTAAAATGCCTCAGTTTACCCAAAATCATGGGTATTCAGGGCCCTCCAGGCACTGGGAAGACGGATGTCCTTGGTCAGTTAATTTATTTGTTGTTACAGGCGGGCAAGTCGGTGAATATTATTGGCTTTACCCATCAGTCGGTCAACAATGCCCTTTCGGAAGTCTTCGATAAATTTCCTGCGCTGAATGTGGTGAAACTCGGCTCGGCAGATAAAAATGAAGGTCTTTCGGCAGGTGTGAAAATTCAGTCGGCAAGATATGCACATCGGGGAGCGCAAAGTCTTTTCGGGCTGACATATTATGGCGCTTTGTATCACCATCAAAAGGTGAAGGCTGATGTACTGATTGTCGATGAGGCAGGGCAGCTTCCCCTGACACTGGCCGCAACAATGGCGAGCTGGGGTGCTGAAAGTTTATTGTTTTTTGGCGATCAGCGACAAATGGAACCCATATTCGATGAGGGGATGGCTGATGACCCATTTTCATGCAGTATTCTTACTCACCTTGAAAAATATCACCCCAATACCTTATTGGCTTTCGATACCACCTATCGTATGAATTCCACCCTCGCCCGATGGGTTGGAGAGCTTTTTTATCCGAGTGGAAAAACAAATAAAGAAGTGCCGACCTTCCTGAAAGCTTCGGCCTTTAACCATGATCGGGAGTTTCAGCTGTCTACCACTTTTGCCGAGCCGTGGGCCTCCATTTTCAGTAAAGCGCCCCTGGTGTGGGTAGATAGCTGTGACCAGTTTGCGAGGCAGATTAATCAGGATGAGGCGGCATTTTTGGTGCAGCTGATCATCAAGGCGCTGGAAGGGGGGATGTCAATCAAAGACATTGCGGTGGTTATCCCTTTTCGCAAGCAAATTCTTGAAGTGCAAAATCAGCTGAGTAAATACCTCAAAGTGAAGCATCAGCCATTGATTGATACAGTGGAAAAAATTCAGGGGCAAAGCGTGGAGATGGTGATTGTGGGTTATACCGCAGCCGATCCTGAATATGTTGCTGATATCGGGCAGTTCATCTTTTCTGCCAACCGATTGAATGTAGCGATTTCAAGGGCAAAAACGAAGGTGATTTTCCTTTGCTCGCCCAATCTGCTGAAAGGTGTTCCCGCCACCTGGGACGATCTGATGATGCAGAAAAATTTACGAAAATTACGGGAAGGGGCAGATGTAAGAACCTGCACCGACCAATTTAAATAATCAACAATCTAAAACAACCAAGATGGCAGCAGTATTAAATTTTGCGATTTTCCCCATGGACAAAGGGGCGCATATCAGCGAGTATGTCAGTAAAGTAATTGAGCATATCAAGAACAGTGGCTTTGAATATCAACTCACTCCAATGGGTACTATTCTGGAAGCACCAACGGTAAAGGAAGCCCTGCAGGTGGTAGAACAAAGCTATGAGATTTTGGAGCCTGTGGCTGATCGTGTGTATTGTGTGATGAATATGGACGTGAAGAAAAACAAAGGGGCAGGGATGATGAAAGCCAAGATTGAATCGATTGAATCGAAGATCGGAAACGTTAACAAATAATATAAAAGGCCACAATGGAGATGCATTGTGGCCTTTTTTCATTTTTTGCCTGCCTTAGCTGTTGGGCAGTGTCATGTGTAGCATCCATTTAATGCCAAACTGATCCACCAGACTTCCGAACCGTGCCCCCCAGAAAGTCTCCTGAAGTTCCATGGTTACGGAGCCATTTTCGCTCAGTGCTGCAAAAATACGGTCTTGCTCCTGCTGATCTTCCAGGTCAATATTAAGCGTTACCTTTCCTGGCCCATCGGTGGGCATGCCCATCAGGTTATCGCTGGCCATCAGGCAGAAATCCCCCGCTTTAATCTCAGCATGCATGATTTGATCCTTCAAATGTTCAGGGGCCTCCATAGGGCTTTCCTCAAAGGTTTTTTTGCTGATCAGTTCAGCCTTAAAAACCTGCTGATAAAAATCGATGGCTGCACTGCACTGCCCTTCAAAGGTTAAATATACTCCGATGGATTTCATGATTATAATTGGATAAGTCTGCGATGATAATTGATTTGCCCCATGTGGTAGCTTAAATGCGCCAAAAGGTGCTGCATGAAATAAGCCGTAGTTATGGGTTTTTTAAACACCTCAAGCGGGTAGGTTTGCGCCCATTCTTCTTCGGTCATTTTTGAAAAAGTATCCTGAATCAGTGCGTCAACAGCTTCAATCTGCTCTTTAAAAGTGGCAATGCTGATGTCGTGGGTAGAAAATTCCGCTTTACGATCTCTTACATAATCTGTTTTTGCCAAAACGTGACCAATAAAATGGTTCAGGTTACCCAAAATATGTTGGGTCAGGTGCCCTGCAGAATTAGAAATCATGCCGCGAACAGCCCAAAACTCAAGTGGTTTACCTTCATATTGGCTGATTTCTTCACTCAATTGCTGAAGATTTTTACTGAAGAGCTGTGCTAAACTATCTGAAAATGCGGTATTCATATAGATGTAATTAGGTTCGTGTTATGTAATTGATCTAAGTCAGTATTATTCAAAAAATTATATTTTCAATACTATTGCCTCGGTTAAGCTGATAAATAATTTGAATAATGATGCTTTAAAGATAAAAACAAAAGATTTGAAAAAATACTCCTGTCTATTTTTCACAATAAATTTAAGCTTAGTATAATGCTATATATTGAAATAGTTCAATCGGATGAATTTGGCATAATTGCATTATTTTACAAAAGATGATGCCAGTCATCCTGAGAAAAATATTTTCATTTTAAACTAAAGCAAAAATTAATTTATATCACTATTCCGTTATCAGGCTCAGAAAAAACCGACCTGTTTTAGCTTACGTTTTTGGGTCGTCTGCAAGTTGTATTTCCTGATGATATTGCTCAAGAAGTTCCATCGCTGCCATAATCGGCAGGCGCTTGTCCGTCATCACTTCTTCTTCGAGCGTTTCCATTTGCTGAGCCACAATCGGGTGGGTATAGAACTGTGATTTCAACTCCTGAATAATCCATTCGTGCATCCAGTGTTTATTTTGCGATTGCCTGTTGTGGTTAAACCACCCACTGGTGCGCATCTCCTCAACGAACTCACAGATCATCTCCCAGGTTTCGGTCATGCCTGTTTTGTTGTAGGAGGAAGCGGTGATCACTTTGGGCAGCCATCCCTTTTCAGAAGCAGGAAACATATGCAGCGCATTTTGATATTGGTTTTTGGCCATCTTGGCACGGTCCTCATTGCCTGAATCTGCCTTTGTAATGACCATGCCGTCACACATTTCCATAATTCCCCGCTTAATTCCTTGCAGCTCATCGCCTGCCCCAGCGAGCATTAATAATAAGAAAAAGTCCACAAGCTGACTCACGGCCACTTCCGATTGCCCCACGCCAACGGTCTCAATCATCACCACATCAAAGCCCGCAGCTTCACATAGAAGCATCGTTTCGCGGGTACGCGCGTGCAAGCCGCCGAGGGCACTGCCTGCTGCCGATGGCCGCACATAGGCCTGGTCGTTATTGGCGAGCGTCTCCATTCTTGTTTTATCGCCAAGGATGGACCCACGCGTTCGCTGCGAACTGGGATCAATGGCAAGAATAGCAATGCGTTTCCCTTTATTGATCAAAGTTTCCCCGAAAGATTCAATGAAGGTACTCTTGCCGACACCAGGTACCCCCGTAATGCCTATCCGCAGGGATTTACCCGTATGCGGCATGATTTTTTCCAATAACTGACGGGCAATCAAATTATCACTTTTCAAAGTTGACTCCACTAAAGTGATGGCCTGGCTCAAGGCTACTCGATCTTTTGCTAATATCCTGTCTGCGAGTTGATTAACGTCTATTTTTCGCTTTCTGATTCTCATTTTTGCAGCCATTCTGATAAGGATTTTGTTAAATACTGACTTTCATCAGTTGAATGAAATGATTTGGCATGTACTTTTAACACGTTCATAAAACACGACCGAAAAGTTAGGTTTAATTTATAATTATTCAAAAGACAAATTTCGGTATACTATTTTTTCTACTAATCAAAATCTCCAATAGAGTATGGATATTAAAAAGATTGAGCACATTGGGATTGCCGTAAAAGACTTGGAAACTTCTAAAAAATATTATGAAGAAGTTTTGGGTTTGAAATGCTACGCTGTTGAAGAGGTGGCGGAGCAAAAGGTAAAAACCGCTTTTTTTATGGTCGGAGAAACCAAAATTGAATTGCTGGAATCCACCGACCCTGCAGGACCAATAGGCAAGTTTGTTGAGAAAAAGGGAGAGGGTGTTCATCACCTCGCTTTTGCGGTAAATGACCTCGAAGGGCAGCTCGCTGAAGCAAAAGAAAAAGGCGTTAGATTGGTGGATGAAACACCACGCAAGGGTGCTGAAGGGCTGGATATCGCTTTTCTTCACCCAAAATCAACCCACGGAGTTCTTACCGAACTTTGTGAAGACAAAAATGCAAAATAGACACTTACCGCTAATGCTTCATTAGCGGTCATTTTTTTAGATATTTTTTGATATCATCCATTTTTAACAAAGGAAAATTAACAGAATACTATGTCCATTAACAGCGAAAAAATCCGAGAATTAGTTGAAAAACGGGCGAAAGCGCGCTTAGGTGGTGGAGAGAAACGGATCGAGAAGCAACATCAGCAGGGGAAATTCACTGCAAGGGAGCGTATCGAGATGTTGTGTGATGAAGGGAGCTTTGAGGAGTATGATATGTTTGTAACCCACCGAACCAAGTCTTTTGGCCTGGATAAGCAGAAGTTTTATTCTGATGGGGTGGTTACAGGTCGCGGTACGATTGACGGCCGTGTGGTTTTTGTTTTTGCACAGGACTTTACCGTTTTTGGGGGCTCTCTTTCAGAGACTTTCGCCAACAAAATCTGTAAAATCATGGATCAGGCCATGAAGGTCGGCGCACCAGTGATTGGCTTGAATGATTCTGGTGGGGCACGTATTCAGGAAGGGGTACGCTCGTTGGCGGGTTATGCGGAGATTTTCCAGCGTAACATCATGGCCTCAGGAGTTATCCCGCAAATTTCAGGGATTTTTGGTCCTTGTGCGGGTGGAGCGGTTTATTCGCCAGCGCTTACGGATTTTATCCTGATGACCGAAGATACTTCTTATATGTTTGTGACGGGCCCTAAAGTGGTGCAGTCGGTAACGGGGGAGGTCATTACGACCGAAGACCTTGGAGGTGCACGCATGCATTCGTCCAAGTCTGGGGTAGCACATTTTGTGGCAGAAAACGACGAAGAGGGGATCATGCTTATTCGCAAGATGCTCAGCTATATGCCTTCAAACAATTTAGAGGAACCACCACATTTGGAGTGTGATGATCCTGTAGATCGTTTGGAAGATGCTTTGAATGAGATTATTCCTGACAATCCAAATCAGCCTTATGATATGCTGGATGTCATTCATTATATTGCCGATTACGGGGAGTTTTTGGAAGTTCAGCGCAATTTTGCCAAAAACATATGTATAGGCTTTGCCCGCTTCAATGGCCGCCCTGTGGGTATTGTGGCGAATCAGCCTAAATTCCTCGCTGGGGTGCTCGATATTCAGTCGTCCATTAAAGCGGCGCGTTTTGTTCGCTTCTGTGATGCCTTCAACATTCCATTGGTTACTTTGGTCGATGTGCCAGGCTTCTTGCCAGGTTCTGGTCAGGAGTATGGTGGTATTATTACACACGGTGCGAAATTGTTGTTTGCATATGGAGAGGCAACGGTACCGAAAATTACCATCACCCTGCGTAAATCCTACGGTGGGGCGCACGATGTGATGTCATGTAAGCAATTGCGTGGTGATTTGAATTACGCTTGGCCAACGGCAGAAATCGCAGTGATGGGCGCCAAAGGTGCCGTTGAGGTATTGGAAGGTCGAAATATCCGCGGGATTGAGAACGATGAAGAACGCGCGAAATTCATTCAGGATAAGGAGGATGAATATTCTACGAAGTTTGCCAACCCATATTTGGCGGCCAAGTATGGCTTTATTGATGATGTGATTGAGCCACGAAACACCCGTTTCCGTATCGTTCGCGCTTTGGAAGGATTAGCGACTAAGAAAGAGGTGAATCCGCCGAAGAAACACAGTAATATTCCACTTTAATTTTTTGCCATGTTATTACAAGAGGTTACGCAGGCAGCAAACGACTTTGCTGCTGCCCATCCTTTGGAAGAGGGGTGGATTATCCTTTCAGTAGGGATGTTAATCATATTTTTGGCCCTGCTGTTATTGTTTGTGGTATTTGGATTTGTACTTCCAGGCATTCTTAACCTGTTGGCCAGAAAGCCAAAAGTTAAGATGAAAGTCAAAGCAGCCGACGGTGTTACAGATAAAGAAGTAGCGATGTCGGGAGAGGTTGCTGCGGCTATTTCCGCTGGGATTTATCAGTTCCTCGAAGAGGCTCACGATGAGGAGAACACGATTCTTACCATCGATAAGGTGAAAAGAAATTATTCGCCATGGAGCTCCAAGATCTACACCACACATTCCAATCAATTGGCCAGATAGGTTATTTTTTAAGGCACAGAAGCGATGAAAGATTATAAATTTAAAATTAACGATAATAATTATGCAGTCAAGATTAAGGCTGCAGAGGGTAATGAAATTACCCTGGAAGTAAACGGGACCTCTTACGTCGTCGAGATGGAGAAAGAGGTCAAAACTTCTAAAACGCCGACCTTGGCTCGTCGTCCGACATCCGTAGGGCAACCAAAAGCGGCTGTAAAAGCACCAAATGCTGGTGGGGCAGTCAAAAAAGTTGAAGCACCTCTTCCAGGGGTGATCATCAATGTGGTGGCCAAAGAAGGCGATACCGTGAAAGTGGGGGATACCCTGATGACCATGGAAGCCATGAAGATGGAAAACACCATCCTTGCGGAGGTTTCAGGAACAATTACGGCGGTAAAAGTTAATCCTCAGCAATCTGTATTACAAGGAGATATTTTGGTAGAGATCGCTTAAATCTAAGACAACTATGAAAAGATTTAAGACCATTATCGGGGCGCTGTTCATCATTATGATTGCAAGCGTACTCGGGGGGCATATAGATGCTTTTGCCCAATCGACCAATGTATTGATGCAGGGAGGAGAAACCACTTTCTGGGGAGAAGCCCTGCATGGTGTCATGACCTTCTTATCGAAAACAGGTTTTGCGTATGTTACCATTGGCAATGTGATCATGATCCTGGTAGGATTGTTCTTCATATTCCTGGCGATTCGCTATGACTACGAACCATTGCTGCTGGTGCCGATTGGTATCGGGGTAGTGATTGGAAATATTCCTGGCGGTGCTGGAGTTTATGCCGATGGTTCGGTAATGAATTTCCTTTATTTC
This sequence comes from Persicobacter psychrovividus, assembly GCF_036492425.1. Lineage (NCBI taxonomy): Bacteria > Pseudomonadati > Bacteroidota > Cytophagia > Cytophagales > Persicobacteraceae > Persicobacter > Persicobacter psychrovividus. The sequence goes on along the minus strand of NZ_AP025295.1, from coordinate 144,728 downwards.
GGGGTAAAATACGGGGTCTATCCGCCGCTGATTTTCCTCGGTATTGGAGCGATGACCGACTTCTCGACCCTGATTGCCAATCCCAAGCTGATGCTTTTGGGGGCCGCCGCTCAAATCGGGGTGTTCGGGACGTTTATCGGGGCGATTGCTTTAGGATTCACCTTACAACAAGCCGGTGCAATTGGTATCATCGGTGGTGCTGATGGTCCAACTTCCATCTTCTTGTCGTCAAAATTGGCGCCGGATATGGTCGGAGCCATTGCCATTGCAGCTTATTCTTATATGGCTTTGGTACCGGTAATTCAGCCGCCGATCATGCGTTTGTTGGTGCCGATGAAAGAGAGAAAAATCCGCATGAAGCCGCCACGTGTGGTTGCTCCACGTGAGAAAATCCTTTTCCCAATCGTGGCCTTGCTACTGACCACCTTCATCTCACCATCATCATTGCCACTTTTGGGCATGTTGTTCTTCGGAAACTTGTTGAAAGAGTCGGGAGTAACGGAGCGTTTGGCAGAAACAGCAAGAACCAAAATGATCGACATCGTAACGATTCTTTTGGGCGTAACTGTTGGGGCATCTACGCAAGCGGATGTGTTCCTGACGACCAGTTCTATTAAGATCTTCGCTTTGGGGGCCTTCTCTTTCTGCGTGGCAACTGCCGGTGGATTGTTGTTCGCTCGTTTCATGAATTTGTTCCTGAAAGAAGGCAACAAACTGAATCCATTGATTGGTGCAGCAGGGGTTTCGGCAGTGCCGGATTCAGCCCGTGTTGTTCAGCACGAAGGTTTGAAATATGACCCTTCAAATCACCTTTTGATGCACGCAATGGCACCAAACGTTGCCGGAGTAATTGGCTCCGCAGTAGCAGCCGGTATCATGCTTTCGTTCTTGGTGAATTGATAATCATATTATCGTAGGGACGTTGCATGCAACGTCCGTACATTTTTGGTTTGGGCGGATCGCTTAAGCAAAAATTTTATCACAATCTCTGATTCAATAAGATCTTTGAATCAGAGTCTATATATTTTTTTAAGCCTCAGTCAGTGATTCAAGCTGACTCATCTTCTAACCATAAGCGTAAGCTTTAAACGATTTTTATTATGGCTAATTATGTTCAAAATGCCGCTGAAGCGGTAAAATTGATAAAATCTAATAACCGTGTTTTGATTCAGGGGGGAGCGGCAACGCCTCAGGCCCTTGCCAAAGCAATGACGGAACGTGCAGAGGAGTTGTCTAATGTAGAAGTGGTGCACATTCACACAGAAGGTTATGCCGATTATGCCTTACCCGAATATTCAAAAAGTTTCAAAACCTCCGCTTTCTTTTTGGGCGGAAACATCCGTAAGTCGGTAGATGCCGGTTATGCGCAGTACAATCCGGTTTTCCTTTCGGATATTCCGGTATTGTTCCGCAACGACACCTTGCCTTTGGATGTGGTCTTGTTAAATGTTTCGCCTCCAGACCGCCATGGCTATTGTTCATTGGGTGTGTCTGTAGATGTGGTTGCCGCAGGTGTTGAAAAAGCCAAAGTACTGATTGCGCAGATCAACCCACAGATGCCACGTTGTATGGGCGACGGTATCATTCATATTGATCGCTTCGATGCTTGTTTTGATATCGACGAACCACTTTATGAATTGAACATCCCAGCAGCAAACGAAACAGAAAAACGCATTGGTAATTTCATCGCCGAGATGATTCCAGACGGAGCGACCCTCCAGATGGGTATTGGTGGTATTCCTAATGCCGTTTTGGATGCTTTGGGCAACCACAAAAACTTGGGAGTTCACACGGAAATGTTTTCTGAAGGTTTGTTGCCACTGATGGAAAAAGGCGTGATCAACAACAGCCAGAAGAAAATCATGGCAGGGAAAATCGTTTCCGGTTTTGCCATGGGTTCCCGCAAGCTGTACAACTTCATGGACGATAATCCTGAAGTATGGATGATGGACATTCAGTTTGTAAATGATACGGCTGTGATTCGCCAAAACCCTGCGGTAATGGCGATCAACTCCGCTTTGGAGGTTGATTTGACCGGACAGATTTGTGCGGACTCTATCGGTACACGCATGTATTCTGGTGTGGGTGGACAAATGGACTTCATGCGTGGTGCGGCGCTTTCTAAAGGCGGTAAAGCCATCTGTGCGTTGCCTGCCATTACTGGCCGTGGGGTTTCAAAAATTGTTCCTACCCTTAAAGAAGGTGCCGGTGTAGTAACGACCCGTGCCCACGCACAATATGTTGCTACTGAGTACGGTGTGGCGGAATTGAAAGGTAGAAACCTTGCCCAGCGTGCCAAGGCATTAATCGACGTGTCGCATCCAGACGCACGTGAAGAACTGGAAAGAGCTGCGCATGAGCGTTTTGGTCCAAGCTTTATTTCATTCAACACGCCGATTAAAGCTGAAGAGACTACTTTGGTTTAACAGTTGAAAACTATAACTATCGCGAGAGTCTCTCTCGTGATAGTTCACATTTAGCTATCAAGGGCTGTTTTATAACATAATCTGATGTTTGATTACGAAATTTATTTTGTCGCTGTATGGGCTGACCTATGTGTCTGCCCGAATTAACATAAGTTTTGTTTAGTTTGGATACACACATAGGTGCATCCGTACAGCTCATGAAATAAAATTTTACGCCAAATTCATAGAACTTAGTTGTGCAACAGGCCCCGATAGCTATAATCCTATTAATCCCATAAATCTGTGGACAAAAAAACCACCTACGATTTAAGGCTTGTTTTAATAGTTTAAAAGATTCAGATCATTGGCTGACGCAGGTATTATCGCTACCTGCGTTGGCTATAAATATTCACTAAAATGGCAGAGGAAAAACTATTCCAGGAATTTTCTTCGGTAACGAAAGAGGAGTGGGTGGCTAAGGCGACCGCTGACCTCAAAGGGGCATCTTTTGATAAAGTGCTTCGGAAGAAAACAATCAACAATCAGGTACAGGATCCATATTATGCATTGGAAGATGTGGACACGACCATCGATTGGAGTGAACTAAAAAATATTATCCCAACCAATCCCGATGCTGAGCAGGGACCACGCGAGTGGGTGAACTACCAGCGGATTGTGGTTGAAAACGAGGCCGAAGCCAATAAAATGGCTTTGCAGTTGCTTGAGTTCAGCGTTACGGGATTGATCTTTGATTTGGGGCCTTGTTCATCCAAATGCAAAGGCATTGATTACAACACTTTATTAAAAGATATCAGAACGGATGCTTTGGCGATTTCTTTCACCAATGTATGCTGTTCAACCGAATTGGAAGGCTACTTCGACGCCGTAAAAGCGCAGGGTGTTGATCCTGCGAACCTGTTCGGATTTGTAGCTTATGAGCCCATCGCTCGATATACCACCGCTGGTAAATTGCCTGAAAACTGGGAACAAGAATTGGTGAAGGTCTATCGATTGACTGAGCAATCACCAAACCTGAAAGCGGTTACGATCAGCGGGCAGGAGTTCGTGAATGCAGGTGGTTCACATGTTCAGGACATCGCTTTTACCCTGAACAAATGGGTAACGGTATTGGATGTTTTGACCGAAGCAGGCATCGACATCAAAGAAGCCATCGGACAGACCAACTTTTTGATGGGCGTTGCGACAGATTACTTCCATGAGTTGGCCAAATTCAGATCTCTGCGCTTGTTGGCTTTCGAATTGGCGAAGCAATATGGCGTAACAGTTGACAAATCTGTTTTTGAGATTACTGCTGTTTCTTCTTTGTGGTCTAAATCTTATTTGGATAGCAATGTGAACATGCTTAGAAATACCACCGAGGCCATGTCGGCGATCTTGGGTGGGGTAGATGCGATCTGTATCATGCCACATAACGAAACTTTCGAGAAACCAACAGCCATGACCCACCGCGTGGCACTCAACCTTTCGCATATGCTGAAAGAAGAGTCGTATTTTGATCGGGTGGTGGATCCTGCCGCAGGTTCTTATTATATCGATAATTTAAGTACTTCTTTGGCAAAAAATGCTTTGGAGCTGTTCCAAAAAGTAGAGACTGAAGGTGGTTTCCTTACTGCCTTCGAAGCCAAAGAAATTCAAACCAAAATCGCTGAAGTAAGGGATTTTCAGGAGAAATTGATCCGTCAGCGCCGTCAGGTGTATGTGGGTGCCAACCGCTACCCAAACATGATGGAGACTTTGGACCCTCAAAAATATCAAACCACTGAGGCCAACGATCTGCTTTTACAGGCCCAATTTGCCGGTAAAACTTTTGAGGAATTACGCTTGGCAACGGAGCAGTTTGTTGCTGAAGGCAATGAGCGCCCAACCGTTTTCTATGCGCTCTATGGAAATCTGGCCATGCGCCGTGCCCGTGCCAACTTCGCTGGGGAATTCCTGAGTACAGCAGGTTTTAATTCTGAAGAGGCTTACTTCGATGATGCTGTTTCAGCGGCCAATGCTTCAGCACACAAAGATGCGGATATCGTCGTGATTTGTTCTTCGGATGATGATTACAACGAATCGGGCGAAGCCTTTGTGAAAGAGTTCCGTGCCAATGATCTGCATACGACTTTGCTTTTGGCGGGTAATCCAACGGACATTGAGGACAAGCTGAAAGCGGCCGGTCTGAACGGTACCGTGCATGTTCGCACCGACATTGTGAAAACACTGACAGATCTTCAACGAATTTTGGGCATTGTAAAATAGCAGCAGATGAAACCTGATTTTTCAAAAATTTCGATCGAGGAAGTACAAGCCAATGCGCAAGCTGCTTCTATCAACAATAAAAACTGGGACACTGCCGAGCAAATCTCAGTAAAACCTTCTTTCTCCAAAGAAGACATCAAAAATATTGAACATGATAAATTTGCCGCAGGATTGCCACCATTCTTGCGCGGACCATACTCGACCATGTACGCTTCGCGACCATGGACGATCCGTCAGTACGCAGGTTTTTCTACCGCCGAAGAGTCCAATGCTTTCTATCGCAGAAACTTGGCTGCGGGGCAGAAAGGGCTTTCGGTAGCTTTTGACTTGGCGACCCACCGTGGTTATGATTCTGATCACGAGCGCGTGGTTGGTGATGTAGGTAAAGCGGGTGTGGCGATTGATTCGGTAGAGGATATGAAAATCCTTTTTGATCAAATTCCATTGGATAAAATGTCGGTATCGATGACCATGAATGGCGCAGTTTTGCCGGTCTTGGCTTTCTATATCGTAGCGGCAGAAGAGCAAGGCGTTACCAAGGACAAATTGGCGGGAACGATTCAGAATGATATTTTGAAAGAGTTCATGGTGCGGAATACTTATATCTACCCACCTGCTCCGTCGATGAAAATCATTGGTGATATCTTCGCTTATACTTCGAAGAATATGCCGAAGTTCAACTCGATTTCTATTTCGGGTTATCACATGCAGGAAGCTGGTGCGACCGATGATATTGAGTTGGCATACACCTTGGCCGATGGTTTGGAATATATCCGTACAGGATTGAAGTCCGGATTGACCATCGATCAATTTGCACCTCGACTTTCTTTCTTCTGGGCGATTGGAATGAATCACTTCATGGAGATTGCCAAAATGCGTGCAGGCCGTATGCTTTGGGCGAAAATGGTCAAGCAGTTTGATCCAAAGAACCCAAAATCAATGGCTTTGCGTACCCACTCGCAGACTTCGGGTTGGTCATTGACCGAGCAGGATCCGTTTAATAATGTAGGACGTACCGCCATCGAGGCGATGGGTGCAGCCCTTGGGCATACGCAGTCATTGCACACCAATGCACTGGATGAGGCAATTGCCTTGCCAACGGATTTCTCCGCACGTATTGCGCGTAACACGCAGCTCTACATTCAGGACGAAACCAATGTTTGTCGCGTGGTGGATCCATGGGCAGGTTCTTATTATGTAGAATACCTGACCCACCAAATTGCACACCGTGCATGGGACCTGATTCAGGAGGTGGAAAAACTCGGTGGTATGGCCAAAGCGATTGAAACCGGTATTCCAAAACTTAGAATTGAAGAAGCGGCAGCACGTAAGCAGGCACGTATCGATGCTGGAAAGGATACCATTACCGGAGTGAACAAATACCGAGTGGAAGAAGATACCGACATTGAGGTATTGGATGTGGATAACACGGCGGTACGAATTTCTCAGGTCAATCGATTGAAAGAAATTAAAGCTTCACGTGATACCGAAGCGGTAGAAAAAGCACTGAAAGCCCTGTCGGTTTGCGCCGCAACGGGCGAAGGAAATTTATTGGAGTTGGCCGTGGACGCCGCACGTGTTCGCGCCACTTTGGGAGAAATTTCCGATGCTTTGGAAACGCATTTCGGTCGTCATAAAGCGATCATCAAAACAGTTTCAGGCGTGTATTCTAAAGAAGCAGCAGACAACGATAAATTTCAGGAAGCAAGAGAACTGGCGGATAAGTGGGCTGAAATGGACGGCCGCCGTCCGAGAATTATGGTGGCCAAAATGGGGCAGGACGGACACGACCGTGGCGCCAAAGTGGTTGCGACATCCTATGCCGATTTGGGATTTGATGTGGACATGGGTGCCTTGTTCCAAACTCCAGAAGAAGTAGCTCGTCAGTGTGTAGAGAATGACGTGCATGCCGTAGGCGCATCTTCATTGGCAGCAGGACACAAAACCTTGGTGCCTCAGCTGATCGAAGAACTGAAAAAGTTAGGTCGCGAGGACATCTTGGTGTTTGCCGGAGGTGTGATTCCTCATCAGGATTACCAAATGCTTTACGACAGTGGCGTATGCGCTATCTTCGGCCCTGGAACCGTGATTTCCGAATCCGCGATTACTTTACTTGAACTGATGTTCGAACGTTTCACCGTAGAAGAAGATTAATAAAAATAAAAGTGTTGAGCTGGACACTCAGCAAGCTGTTTAGTGGATTAAGCCCGGCCATTTGGTCGGGTTTTTTTGTGCCCCGTAGAGACGTTATTATTAACGTCTAACAGGAATATGAGCCCTCGTTTTTCAGACTGGTCTTAGTCGCCGAACTAAGACCATCTATTATTTACCCACCATAATTTAACCAAGGATAAAGCCTTGGCCTATCAAAGAAAAACCCATTAAAATAGGTTGGGCTGGTGCTTCGATGGAATTACAGCCTTCAATTAACCAAAATTATTTCATTGAAAGTAAATGCCAACCTGCTTCAGCAGATTTTATTGTGTAAGGCCATTGCTTTAGCTGTGGTTAACTCGATGCTGATTCAATTTTCTGAATGAAAACAAGACCGAAAACCTGCAATAGAGGAGGGAATAAAATAGCCCAAAAAAAACTGGTCTTAGGGTTTTTTCTAAGACCAGTTTTTGGGGTTTGGGAGATATGAACGATTAGAGAATAACTCTCTTGATTATAGCCTATCTACATTAATGTTTTTAGATTTTATATAAACCTTAGGAATCGATGCTAACTTGGTTTCATCAAGATTTATGGTGCCAGTCGTACTTAAATACAGAAATTCTAAATCAGGGAAATTATTTAAATCAATATTTAACTCTATTTCTATGTTAGGATCTTCTTCCCTTACAGAATGCGTGAAACGTAGGTGGGTGGTTCCTATTTCTTCGTCTGTAGGAGAATGACCGTATAAAAAATTGACCGTTAATTTATCAATAAGGGACTGGGAAATAATCCTTCCTGCTCTTATAGAAAGCGATTTCCCTTGAAAACCGACATTTAGTGTATTAGAACTTATTTCTGTAAATGAGGAATAAAGGTGAAAAATTGGTGTGCTAATTGACGATAATGCATTCTCTTCAATGATTACGTTCCTACCTACTATACCTTTAAAGTAATTGATGCTATTCAACCTATCATCAACAACACCTGGCATTAACCCAAATTGGCAGGACGTATTCAAGTCAGAAAATTCATTAGGGAAATATAGATTACTTTGCAAAAAGAGGCTAAAGCTTTCTTTAGAACCTATTGGGTACTTATTAACAAACTCCCAAACATTGAGATCATTTGCCCCCTCAAAAGAGGTAACATATGTCTCACTATTTATATTTTTTAAATATTTTAAACTGAAGAAGCCTTCATGATAAGCTGTTTGGTTGAAATTGTCTTTTATATTTAATAGGGGAAGTGTAATGGAAGTAAATACTGAACCGTAGGTTGTTTGTGTGAATTCCCAACTTCCACCATCAACTGCCCACCACAAATTATCAAAAATATCGAACAAAAAATTTTGCTTTTCAATGTAGCTTTTAGCTTCGTTCTCAAATTTCTGATTTCCTTTTACAACCACCTTACTCACTAAATTGGAAAAAATATCACGTTTCGGGCTTTCATTTTGGTCAATGCCGACTCCCATATCTACAACATTTCTTAGTTGAATCGCCAAAGCCCCGACCCTCTTCGGATCCATATAAGAATCCAAATCAAAAGTAGAGTTACTCAAATCAATAGATTCTACCTCAGCAATTAGCAGTTGGAAGTCATCTGAAGGAACAGACAAGTCCGCAATATTGTAAGCAGATAAATCCACTGTATTGATATAACCAATAGAAGAACCGTTCGCCAAGTCTTCGTCAGCATAATGATTATTGGTCGTATATACCGTTATCACATCTTTAGCCTGCGCCTTCACACCACTATGATCTAAATAGGCCTGCATACGCTCCATTTCCTGCTCCGATACCTCAAAATAACGGTTGCCTTCCATGTTTATTGCTAAACCATCAATGCCATCAACCAATGCTTTCCAATGGTGGAATTGCAGATCATTATTCGCTAAGTTGAGTTTTTCTAACTGTTGAAAATGAAAAATCGCAGTATCCAAATCTACCTTATCCATCCCCGACAAATCAAGCTCACTCACAAAGCCCTCAGTATTTTTCACTACCCTTTCCGAATCTGCACTGACGCCCAATTTCTCCAAGGTCTCCAATTCAATATCTTGCTCGTAAGGTGGGTTCCCAGAAACCAACACCTCTACCTTTGGGAATTTGGTCTTCACGGTATTGATCACCTCCATGTCGAGTTGGTTATCCCGCAGGTCAATGGTTTTTTGGATGCGGATGGTATACAAACGCTCATCTATGGCCGTCAAATCCAAAGCCGAGAAATCCACGGATTGGATATTGGTTTCTTTGGTGGTCATGCGGGCATCTACCTTCTCTGCCGAAACGCCATAACTTTTGAAAATAGCCTGCAGGGTTTCCATCTCGGTATTGAACTGCTGTTGGGCTGGGGAGATTTCATCGCCTTTTTTACAGGCAGAAAGAAGCATAACAAGAACAGCAACAAGCATCGTTGCTTTGGTGAAATAGGTAGATGTTGGGCGCATAGTGGCGGTTAATATATTAATCAATAGGTTAAAATTATTAAGAATGTCTGCCCCTCGTGTCTTCTCTATGTATTCTTAAAAAATTATTATTTGATCCAAAAATAGTGGTTTTTATTGAATGGATGGTGATTTTTGAATTTTTTTATTGGGGTGGGGGTGGATTTTGTTGGGATGCGAAGTGGATTGCTGGACAATCATAATCTGATATTATTCCACGAAATTATATTTGGTCGCTGTATGGGCTGACCTATGTGTCTGCCCGAATCATTGTAAATTATTGTATGGTTTGGATACACCCATAGGTGCATCCGCAATGTCATTAAGTTAAGATTGTTTTCCTGTAAAGACGTTATTCTTAATGTCTAACAGGAATATGAGCCCTCGTTTTTCAGACTGGTCTTAGTCTCCGAACTAAGACCATCTATTATTTACCCACCATAATTTAACCAAGGATAAAGCCTTGGCCTATCAAAGAAAAACCCATTAAAATGGGTTGGGCTGGTGCTTCGATGGAATTATAGCCTAAGCTGGTCTTAGTCACCGAACTAAGACCGACAATGTGTGTAATTTGGCCTTAGATTGGCATCAAAGATCAAAGGTGAGTAATATTTAGCTATGTGCAGTTGTATTTATATCATAGGGCTTTACACCGTATGGTATTAAAATACGGATTGTATCTTCTATATTTTTAATCAATACCTCTGTTCTATTCGTGAGAATTTGATCTTTTTTATACGTTAACGATACACCTCCGTAAACTAAAGCTCCTTTCATAAAATCGAGTTTATTTTCGATCTCATGAATTTTATTTTCCCCAATACTTCTACTTGGTTCTGCTTCCAAAAAAATAGACAAATTTCTGAAACCTGAAGAATCTAAAATAACTGTAAACCCTTTTACTTTTCCCTTTAATATTTCCTCTGTAAAGTGAAATCTTGTTGATTCATTTATCTTATCAAATCTAAATCCATTTGATGTTAGTGTGTTGATCGATAATCTATTGTAGACTTTTGATCTTGGGTAATTTTTCATAAACCATCCTGCGTAAGCAATCGGTAGTATAATTAATGTAAGCATTACACCAAATAAAAGGCAGGCTACGATATTAAAGAAAATATTGATTCCAATTTGATCATTATAGATGATTGACCAATAAAAAGCCTCACTCAATATAAATCCAATAGATAAACAAAATACAATTAAAAATTTTACTTTATGACTGTTTAGGTGTAAAAATCTCATTCGAAGTCTTGTGTTATTATTTAAAAAATGATATATACTATAATTTTAATAAATTTAGTTATAAGGATTTATTGTTCAAAGTTACTAATGAAGTCTAAAGCTATGATTCCCTTTTAAGTACCTATGGATGAGTGAGTAAATAGTTTTGTTAATTCAATTTCGGATATCATTACAGGCTGTATTTTGGCGTAGATTGGAATCTTAAACCCACACTGCTTCTGCTTGGTATAAAATAATGTACCGATTACTTGAGACATAATAAATTATGCCTTTACAGGATGGGTAGGCTGTGGTGTAAAAACACACAAGCCCGTACCGTTTGATGTTAAGATTAACATCTCTACAAATGACTTTAACCTCCAATTTTCCCCTTTCATCGCTTTTTATACTGAAAAAGTCCGTTGGCTTCTTTATTTTTGAGCAGAAGAACACCAATATTTTTTAGCGCATGGAGGCAAAGAAAATTTTCATTACAGGAGCAACGGGTAACATCGGTAAAAGCTTAATCAAATACCTTTTAGAACAAGAGGGTACGGATCAAATTATTGCAGGGGTACGGAATGTCGAGCGGGCGAGGGGACAATTTCCAACCCACGAACGCCTGACTTTCCGGGCATTTGATTTTGAGGATCAGACAACTTTTAATGCTTTGAAAGAGGTTGATCGTGTGTTTTTGTTGCGTCCACCACATTTGGCGGATGTAGATCGTTATTTTAAGCCATTGATCGATGCATTTCAGCAAAATCAGATCAATCAGGTTGCTTTCTTATCGGTGCAGGGCGTGGAAAAAAGCAAGGTGATTCCACACCATAAAATTGAAAAGCTGATCGTTGAAAGTGGCTTGGAATATATTTTCGTGCGCCCAAGTTACTTTATGCAGAACCTGACGACCACGCTTTATGAGGAATTGAAAACGCACGGCACGATTACACTGCCTGCAGGCAATGCGGTATTCAATTGGGTAGATATTGAAAACATCGGGGAGGCGTCGGCGATTCTATTGTCGAATTTCGAGCAATATAAAAATCGGCCTTTTGAAATTACGGGCGGGGAAAATTTATCTTTTTCGGAAGTGGTATCGATGATCAATCAGGAGATTGATACCCAGCTTAAGTATCGGTCGGTTAATCCGTTCAAGTTTTTTTTGTTGAAAAAACAACAGGGCACCGCCGTACCATTTATTATGGTGATGATTATGCTTCATTTTTTACCGCGCTTTCAGTCGGCACCGAAATGCTCGGACGCCTATACTTTGCTCAGTAAAAAACTACCGACCACTATTCGCGAATTCGCAAAGCGGGAGCAACAGCTGCTCCGCCCATAAAAAAAGAGCGGCTACCCATCCGTAGCCGCTCTTTTTTCTTATCCCCAAAAACAGGCGTGTTCATCTTCATCGAGCACCTTAAAAAACTCTATTAAGTTCGTTACCTGCTTCTTCGGTTCATAAGGTTGCCAAACTTGTTCGGCGCCCATCCAGTATAATCGCCAGGCACCTGTGGTTTTTACCAATCGGGCTTTAGCGACAGGGTATCTGTTATATACGTCAGGCTTCCTGTAATCAGGTCTGATTTCTTGGATGATCAATACATTATCTTTAAAGGTATATCCAATATCCAGTTGATTGCGCATTTCTTCTTCAGGGCGCATTAATTCCACATTTTCCTGAATCGCTTTTTCGAAAATACTGATGACCTTACCTTCTTCCATCCTATTATTCTCCTTAGTTGTTTAACCTTAAATATAAGCCTTTCTGCGGGCAATACTGAAAATAGTCTTTGAATTTTTATCAGAAATTCTCCGGTGCTACTGTAACAGACAAGCAGGAAATCCCTTTTTTCGGTTCATGCCTGAGCAAGAATTCTGACCGTACGACCACCTTCAATGGGAAGACTGATATTTTACTGCAAATTGCGTTTCTTGTGGTTTTTTTTATTTGTTAAAGACGAATTCTAACCAATGGAGTACTCGGTCAAAAACATCGGGTTAAAGGTGGCAGGAAAGATTTTGTGCTCCAATCACTGATCATCAGGCACCTTTTTCAGTTTTCCGCGCACTTTGTGCTAAAAGCAGTAATTTCATCCCCCATTTTAAAAGTTGATGCGCAACTGCCATGAACGATGCTCGGTTAAAAATACGTCAAATAATGAATGATATTTTCGGGCCGTGCCATCAGAATAATGAAAGCCATTGTCAGTCCAAAGACCTTCTGAAAATCAACAAGGGAACATTTCAGCCGTTAAATAAAGAAAAGCAATGAACGATGAATAAAGGAAAATACTTACCCGTCCCATGCGATTTTTATGACTTGTTGACTGACACCGCAAGTTTGCGGCAACCTGTAAAAGTCAATTATTTTGTGGATGATGAGGCCTTGATGGATGCCCAGGGGCTGATTGGCGATATTGAAAACAAAGAAGGGGCAGAATATTTAGTGATCGGGGAGGTGAGTATCCGACTCGACCATATTGTAACCATTAATGGAAAAGTGGGGCCTGCTTATGGAGATTATGAGGCTTTTTCAGATGCCTGCATGAGTTGTAATTTGGGGTATGACCATCAGGGGAATCCTAAAGACTGGAAGTAGTAGGATTTCACTGTAGACATGATCTCGAAAAAGCAAGACTGATAAACCCTATACTATCGCGGAGGTTGGTGGTTAACAGCCAATTGGTCAGGGCGTCAATAGGATGAAACAAAAAAAGGCAAGCCAAAGAGGTTTGCCTTCTTTCGTTGAGGGGAAATCTTAGGAAGTTTTCTTCACATATTTGGTCAAGATCACAATCTGCTGACTGTTCACACGCCCTTCGATGTGTTCGGCATTATCCCACACCAAAGAAATATTTCTTACTGCAGTCCCTCGCTTGGCCACCATGCTCGACCCTTTTACATTCAAGTCCTTGATCAGCACAACGGAATCACCATTCGCCAATACAACACCGTTGGCATCCAAATGCTTAATGGCATTTTCGTCCACCTGCTCAATTCCTTCTTCAGCCCAGGCTTTCACATCATCTTCCAGGTACATCATATCCAGAAGATCCTGCGGCCAACCTTCAGCTTTCAGTTGGTTCAACATGCGATACGCCACCACCTGAACTGCAGGAACAGTGCTCCACATGCTGTCATTCAGGCATCTCCAATGGTTGGCATCCACGGCAGCATCGTCGGCCAATTGCGTCCGGCAGGTTTCGCAAGCGTAAATACTTTTGGCTTCAGAACCATCCGCCTCTGGGCCCACACCGTAGGCATCCAGGTTGGTTTTGGAGCCACATAACTCACATTTGGATTCACTTCTTGCGATCAGTTGTTGTTCAACACTCATTATATATAGTTTATCGTTTTCAAAGAGAAAACAAGCCCCATGAAGGCCTTGTTTAAAAGAAGAACAAAATTAATAAAATATAAATGAAATTGCCTTCAGGGGCATATAAATGCATCTGATCTATATTATTTATATAAAATTCAAAGAAAGGAATGCCCGATAATGCTTCTTTAGGTCGTGCAGGTTTACCATTGATACAAATTTACAGCTGTTGGTAAATTTTCAGCAAACGAATTCCGAAACGGCTTGTTAAAGGATAAACTAACTGCTATGAAAAAGATACTTATTACTGTTTTTTGCCTGTTACCTGCCATCCTGATGGCACAGGTAACCAAATCTCCGACACCGAAAAATGACCAAATGCAGGTCGATGACGAAATGGTGTCCTGCTTGGCGATGGAATTACCCATCAGTAGCAAAGAGGCGCAAAAGTCCTTTTGCAAATACCTGAAAAAGGAGCATAAGGTCAAGACGAAAATGAAAGACAACAAATTGGTGGGCAAGAACCTTGAACTGCCCACGATTTCTGAGCACCCTGCACATATGGAGGCCCATTTTACACCGACAAAAGAAGGCGGTTCTGAAATGAAAGTCATGCTTAAGAGTAAAGATGGTGTACACACTGATCAAGAGGTAGATGCGGCTTCACACCAGGAGTTGAGTGCGATTATGGTGAATTATGGTAAGCAGGCGCAATATTTACATCATGATAATGAGATTGATGATTTGGAAGATGCCTATGATAACCTGAAGGATAAATATAAGGCGAATCAATCCACGATTAAGGCCATCGAAAAACAAGAAAAGCAACGTAAGAATTTAACGGATGGCCAATTGGAAAAAACAGATTACAACCATGACGCCAGTGGTGAGGCTGCCAAAAGTCACATCTCACAAATTGAGGATGAAAACAAACAGCTGAAAAGAGAGATGAAAAAGTTGGAAGATAAAATTGAGGAGAAGGAAGATCATCAGAAGAAATTAAAGAGATTGTAGTCTCCTGAATATTCATGAAAAAGGCTGAACTTTTACCGAGTTCAGCCTTTTTTTTATGGTCGATTAATTGTCAGCTTTTTAATACGCTCCGTGGGGCCGGGGCACATTTGCTGATGGCAATTCATACAACGGATCACCGTTCCATTGAAATGCTCGATTTGCAATGTCGCCTCTTTGGGCTCTTTCAGAATATATTCCTGAAAATCTTTGGCCATACTTATATATTGCGGACTTTGATTTTTACCCTGCTCGGTTGGTTGGGCAGTGAGTAAATGTCCGACATTCAGAATGACGGTCTGCGGATTTTTGTTATCCAGCAGCAACTGCCTGCGTTGTTCCATCTGCTCGGTGAGGTCTCGCATCAGCCAGGCAAGTTCAGATCCACCGTTGGGGTAGCGTTCTTCTTTGGTGTGGCCTTTTTCTGTACAGGAATAGCAGACGATCAGGCCATACAGTACAATGAAGGTTAAGGAAAGAAATCTCATTATTTTAAAGTCACGCCGTCAGCCTGAAAAGTGTATTTGATTTCATCCTCAGTAATCTTAGCGATTTCTTCTGCTGATTTTCCAGCATCTTCCGCATAATGTTTCAGGGTCGCTACAGAGATCACCTGTTTCCTTGCCACACCATGCATGATCGCTTTTTTGCCTGCTGCATCCTTAGGAACAAAAAATGCATAATCTTTGAACCGAACCAGTAGATTGTCATTTTCATTCAAGGGCAAAGTCATCCAGCATCCTTTTTTCTGGCACACTTCCGCAATCGTTCCTTCAGTGGTAATCAGAAGGGAATCTTTGCTTTCAAGTTGTTTTTCAATGTTACTCAGGGCGGTAATGTCATTGAGATCAAATGCAGTACCGTAAAAAGTAGCTTCCTTTTCTTCTGCCCCTTGTTGAGCTTCTTTTTTCTCTGAAAGGTTACAAGAGGATAAATGAATAAGTAATGAGAAAGCGATTAAAAATCTTAACATATCTAAAGTTTGTCTATTGTTGTTTTCCCATAAATATACAAAATAATCTTGTTCATTTGATTCACACAGCTTTGAAAATGCCATTTTTATCAAAATGATTACATGAACAATGCATTACCCTTATGTTATGTCAGGGTGTTTATGAATGGGTAGCGGTTACTTTTAGTAAAGCAAGAGCTTGCGTGAGGAGAATATGCATAGCAAGATCAGGAATGGTTTGTGCGCTGTACAACCGAGTCTGTTGAGGATAATCAAATATGATATATAATGATGAAGGTGATAAATAGTTGTTGATCAGTGTACTATTATTTTTTTGTTGAATATCCAACCGATGCGTCCTTTAGTGCACCAGCCTGTGCTAATTTATGTCAATAATTTGTTAAAGCTTCTATCAAATTCCGGAATTGATATCCTAAAACGATCGGATGAGTCGCGCTTACACCTCCTTCATTTACCACCCGGCATAGTAGAGATCTCACCCGTTGTAAACACTCTTTTTAGGCTAAAAAAGGACTATTTTGTCGCTTTTTACTTAAGATGCTTCTTACGGCATTTTTCACTTAATATTCTTTCTTACTTATCTTTATATTAAAATTAGATTAATAACAGTGCTTTTCCGTGTGGATTTTGACGATTATCATGCGAGAAGAATCATGATTTAATTTAAAAAATATGGTTTAAAGCTGTATATTAATACTTGTATATAACAAAAATTGCTTATTTTTGAACAGTGGGCTGAAAGGGTACAATAATTTATTTGCAGCTTTTTTTCGTCAATTTCTCCAAAGCACAGGTCGGTATTAATCGATTTATGTTTTTTTATATTAAAGACTATATTTTTAATAGTGTTTATGAGGAATTGATTAAACGTATACAAAAATAAACTATTATATTGCCGTTAGAAATACAGCAAAAATATTTTCAGTCGAGTGTGTCAAAAATTGGAAGTACTAACTTTTAGTTGCAGCCGCATTCATTTTTACTAAAAAACTTTTGGTTGTGCAAAAGCCTCTTCGCAGGATTTTTTTAACGAAATAAAAGGTATGATGACAGATACAGAAATTATGGACCACGCTGTGGTTGATTTGAGAAATGAGTTAGGGTCTCATTTAGGGCAGGTGGCGAGGTTGTCCAATTATCTTTTGGATAGTCAGTTTAGCAGAGCGGGCTTCAACATCACCAGAGAACAATGGAGTCTTTTGCGATTGTTATGGGCCGAGGACGGGCAATCTCAGCAGAAACTGGCAGATCGTTTGATGAAAAATCGGGCGAGTATCACCAGCTTGATTGATAACCTTGAAAAGCAAAATTTGGTGGTGCGTGTGCCCAACCAAAAAGATAAGCGTTCGAAGCTCATCTACCTGACACAGCAGGGAAGGGAATTGAAGGAGCCGTTGGCAGATGTTTTCGAAGCCACTTCTCAGTATTGTTTTAGAAGCATTTCGGAAGAGAATCTTGAAACTTGTATGGAGGTATTATTACAGGTAGTCAGGAATATCAAATCGAATAATTCATAATTTCCCCTTGGTAAACATCAGGGAAAAAAAGTTCATCCTTTAAGGGTGAACTTTTTTTGTATGGGCGGATTTTCACATCTTTGCTGCATGAAACAAACTACCTTTATGATGATGAGGCATATTGTCTTTGTATTATTATTTTTTTGCTGGGGGGCGGCACAAGCACAACAAACGATTGAAACCCTTCCCGACACCAGCCTGATTTCACCTCGGAGCTGTATCAATAATCACTATTATTTTTTGCAGGAACAGCATTTTGATAAGTCAAAATCTGTGCGGTCGCTGTTTCCTGTTCAGGGGATGTCGGAGAAGAAGCTTGAACGCCGAGCTTTGCAGCTGAAGCAGATTTATGATGGGGTGGGTTTTTATAACTCTGTGAAAGATATTCCAGGGCAAGCGGATTATATCGACAGCCTTTCCAATGAACATATTTATCGCATCTCCAAGAATTTCCCCAAGCTGTACCTCGAGAAAATTGAAGGGAAGTGGTACTATTCAAAAGAGTCGGTTTTGGTCATCCCTGTGATTCACCAGCGAGTTTATCCTTACGGAATGGACAAGCTTTTGAACATGCTGCAAGGTTTGGGCGATAATCAGTTTTTGGGCATTTACTACTGGCAGGTGCTGGGCTTGTTAATCATTCTGGGTATTTGTGTGATTGTGTATCAGGTCCTGACGCACATTGCCAGTAATTTACTGGAACGGGTGCTTTTGCGCCTCAAGCTCAATAAAACACATGGTCTAATTATTAAGCCATTATCCAAGCCATTTTCACTTTTTGTGGTCATTTCTCTGGCCATATTGATGTTGCCCATTTTGCAGTTTACGGCAAAATTTCAGGCGGCATTTTTACTGATTTTACGACTGCTGCAGCCGTTCTTTTTATTGGTGCTGATTTACCGATTGGTAGATATCATTTGCGATTATTTTGCCAAGGTTGCGCGTACTACTGAAAGTACACTGGACGATCAGCTTGTACCACTTTTGCGCCGCTTCCTTAAAGTGGTGGTGGTCATTATTGGGATGTTACTTGTTTTACAGAATCTCGATTATGACATTACGACGCTGTTGGCAGGTATTTCGATTGGTGGTCTTGCGTTTGCATTGGCCGCTCAGGATACCATTAAAAACCTTTTCGGCTCGCTGATGATTTTCGTCGATCGCCCATTTCAAATCGGGGATTGGGTTACGGGCAGTGGCTTCGATGGAACGGTAGAGGAAGTAGGATTTCGTTCCACTCGAATTCGCACTTTTCACAATTCTGTAACGAGTATTCCGAATGGTAAAATTGCTGATATGACCGTAGATAATATGGGTTTACGTTCGTACCGAAGATATAAAACGATGATTCAGGTTACCTATGACACCCCAGCCTCGGCGGTAGAATTATTTGTGGAAGGCCTCAGGGAGATTGTTAGGCAACACCCTGAAACCCGTAAGGATTATTTTCATGTCTATTTCAACAGCTATGGCGCACACTCGCTGGATATCCTATTTTATATTTTCTTTTCAGTACCCGAGTGGGGCGATGAGCTTCGGGCCCGTCATGAGGTGAACCTTGAGATCATGAAATTAGCAGAACACCTCGGGGTGCGTTTCGCATTCCCTACCCAAACATTACATATGGAGGAGTTCCCTGGTCAGCCTTCAATGACCCCTGGCGCAATGGACCGACAGGAAATGGAAATGAGAATGGCAAGCTATTTTGAAACAAAAAAATAGATTAACTATTTGATAATTAGCTTGTTATTGTGTAATTGCCTATCATCCATGATGGGCAATTTTTTTATGCCTTAAAACTGAAAAAAACCATGAATAAGAGCCACCAAACCCCTGCCGTGTATTTCAATGGAGAAAATCCTGCGGACTTAAAGATGATTCAACAGCTGGAATCGGCCAAAGTTGTTTTTCGGCATATCGATCTCAGTAGATGTAAATGTTGTAAAGAGGTATTTACTGATTTGGTGACTGCCATAGGGCAGGATGCTCAAAATGTGGTGAGTAAGGCTTCGACTTTCTATCCAAATTTCTTACATCGGTTTGAGCAGGTAGATGCTCCCACAGATGCCTGGTACGCCGAAATGTTTACCTATTATCCTTCGTTACTGAAATCTCCTTTGGTGCTTGTTGAAGGGCAGGTGCACTTGGTGGCCGACTCCGAGGATCTGAATCGATTATTACCACTGAACTAAGCGTCTTTTGAGGAACGAGTGCGTGCATTTCTTCCATTAACGCCAAAGAAATAGAGGTCACAAAAAAAGCCGACCACTTCCGTGATCGGCTTACTGACTAATCAAAAGTTATATATTTACAACTTTTTTCCAAATGGTCCGAAGTCAACAACTTCGCCAAATTGTTTCAAGGATTCTTTCACCTCGCTGCCTTTTCCAACAACAATAATATTGCTGTTTTCTGGCTGAATATATTTCTCAGCAGCTTTCTGGATATCCTCCAAAGTTACGGCCTGAATTTTTTGAATGTAAGTAGCGTAGAAAGTTTTAGGCAACTTGTACAATTCCTGACTGATCGCAAAGCTTGCAATGTTCTTTGGATCTTCAAGGCTACGGGCATAAGAACCGATCATGGTTGCTTTCGCCTGGTCAAGTTCCAATTGTGTAACTGGTGCTTTACGAATCGCTTTCAACTCGTGCATAAATTCAACAATTGCCGAATCAGTGACTGCGTTACGCACTTTTCCTGAAGCTACAAATTCTCCTGTGAATCTGTTAGGTGATACATAAGAGTAGGCGCCATAAGTATAGCCGTGTGTTTCTCTCAGGTTTTTGTACAGACGTGCACTTGATCCACCCCCTAAAATATTGGCCATCAATTTAGCAGCAATATAATCACTGTTTTTTGGGTTGTACTTGATAGGGTTTGTAATGGTAATGCTCGACTGTTGAGCAGATTCTAAATCAGAGAAATAGATGGTCGTTTTTGAAGGTGCTTCTGGTGCGGTAGGTGCCACAGTTTTGTTGGCAGATTTCTTCCATGTAGAGAAATACTTTGTTGCCAACGCTTTCGCTTCTTTATAAGAAATGTCACCGATCATTGAAAGGTAAGCATTGTTTGGCGTGTAGGCATTTTCGTAAAACGACTGGCAGTCCGCCAAAGTAACGTTTTTCAATGTTTCCAGAGTTTCAATTTCTCCATAAGGGTGTTCGTGTCCGAAATTGGCAACATTCACCAAGTTCTTTGAAATCGCATCCATGCTATTAGGAACCATAGCCAAGCCATTGCTTTCCTGGTTCATCGCTTTTTCAAACTCCTCCTTGCTAAATTTTGAATGCAAGGCCACATCAGCCATGATCTCAAAAGATTTCTTTTTGTATCGGCTCAGGGTTTCTACATACATTCCGCTGGTACCTGAAGAAAAGGCCGTTCCCATGAAGTCCATTTCTTCATTGATTTCATCTTTGGTACGCGTGGCTGTTCCACTGCCCATCAATGAACTTGTAATGGATGACATCCCCGCTTTTGAACCTTCCAAAACAGGGTTGTTGTAAAGGCGCAAAGAAAAAGTAACACTTGGAATTTCGTGATTACTCACTACCAATACTTTCAGGCCATTTGGCAAAGTGAAAGTTTTAGGCGTTTTCAGTTTGATTTTTGCAGGCTTTTCAGCTTTTGGTGCGTGGGTTCTGTCCACCTGAGCAAAAGCTTGTTGGCTTACAAAGAAGAAGGCCAACAGGATATATATGAAATTCAGTTTTTTCATTTCTATAAGTTTATTTTCGCTAAGAATAGAGGATTATTTTTGCGTCTTAGGCAAGTATTGCAATACAACACGGTTATCCTTGACGAAATATTTTTTCGCTACGCGTGAAATATCATCAAGGCTTACTGAACGGATGTCATTCAGGGTCGTATTGATTGCTCCAGTGTTCCCTTTAAAAATGTAGTTTTTCGCTAACATCTGGCTGATATCGTCCATTTTGCTCAACGATTTCAAATATTCTGCTTCCGCAATATTTTTTGCTTTGTCCAGTTCTTTTTGCGTAATGCCATTCTCAACTGCATTATCAACCACTTTGTCGATGCTCTTTTCAAGATCGTTAGGATTTACACCCTGACTTGCGATAGAGTAAACAATCGAATTTGATTCGTATTCAAGATCGAGGTTGAATAATTCACTCGCCATGGCAATTTGCTCTTTATCGACAATTTGCTTATACATACGTGAGGATGCTCCGTTGGCCAATACTGAAATGAACAACTGAACGGCCTGATAATCTTTGCTCGCTACGCCTGGTGTGCGGTAGCCCATGAATACCCCTGGAAGGGTGATGTTATCATAAACAACATCTCTGATTTCTGTGGTTTGCGCTGGCTCCTGAACCGTAGGACGAACAATTTCTTTCTCTCCTTTAGGGATATCTTTGAAATAAGTATTGATCTCCGCTTTTACTGATTTGATATTGAAATCACCCGCAATCACCAATACCGCGTTGTTTGGTACATAATAGTGATTGTAAAAGTTCATGAACTCTTCCAATTTTGCCTGGTTCAAATCTTCCATAGAACCAATTGGTGTGTGGGCATAAGGGTGTACCTTATAAGTATGCTTCATCAATTGGTCAAGGAATGTACCATAAGGACGAGCGTAACGCATGCGTTTTTCTTCCTTCACCACTTTACGTTGTGTATCAACACCAATTTGTAGAATATTTGCATGCAACATGCGCTCTGACTCCAACCACAATCCCAATTTCCATTGGTGAGCAGGGAATTTGTCATAATAGAAAGTCATATCCTGCGTAGTGTAGGCGTTGTTATACCCCCCCGCATTCGAGCAGTATTTGTCAAATTCTCCTCGTTTAATATTTTTTGAGCCTTCGAAAAGCAGGTGCTCAAAGAAATGGGCGAAACCTGTACGGTGTTCTACTTCATTTTTACTACCAACATGGTATCCTACCGATACCTGCACATTTGGTGTGGATTGATCCTGGTGCAGAATAACATGAAGACCATTCGGCAAGTCATATTCTTCAAATTTGATTTGAGTGTCCTGTGCCATGATCTGGAAATAGCATAGACAACAAAACACTAAACTTAGTACCCTTTTCATCAATTATTGGATAAGATTAAAGTAAATAGATTTCCACTTGATTGGATATTCAAGCTTGATACAATTGTAAGTGTTTACAAAGGCATATTCAATAAACTATTTTTAGACTGCTTGTTTTTATCGGCGAGTGGTAATATTTAATTATAAATGGAAAAAGGGAATTGCGCTGTTTTGGAGTATTCGAGGTCGTTGTTTTGAGGTAGTGTAGGTAAGTGACTGATATGTAGTGTGTTAATTACTTATTTGGAATAGTATAAAAATAGTTTAAATTTTCATTACCAACCGATGGGTATTGCAGTATTCCCATATTAGTATTATTTATTTAAGACAATATTCAACAAGAATACTGCAAATTGTTTTTTGTTATTTCGCTTAAGAATACTGAATCCTCAAATATTATCTTATATTTAATTGTTTCAGTTGTGCATTGATATAATACATTTTTTAATATGAGCGTTTTTGACCCAAAGTTATCATTCACTAATAGCCGAAAAATTTGCTGGCTGATGGCGGAAATTGAGGAGTCTGTTTCAAAAATGTTGGGGATTTCAAAACTGTTGAACCAGCAAAAAAACCTGATGGGGATCGGATTGAGCAACCGAATAGAAGTAGGCTTCAGTTTTAAAAATCCCGCTTTTGAACAAAAAAAGATTTTGCTCTTTGAGCGCGCTTGCAAAAAAATGATCAAGGAATATAGTCGCTGTTTCAATCACCTGCTTGAATTGGTAAGTCACATTTTCCAAAGCTTGGTAGATCAGATTCCTTTTGCGGAAATACAAAGTGGGCACGTGCAGTTTGATAGTCGACTGGTTATTAGAAATGTTCAATTAATGACCCAAGAAGAGTTTCGGGAGTCGCTGTACGAAAATTATGAAAAATTGAATATTGTCGAGCGTTGTCAGATTATATTTTCATTATTGAAGCTCCCATTTCCCACGCATTTTTCAATTTTGTTGGAAAAAATAGCACTTGTCAACCATCAATGTTATCAGCGCCCCTACGCAATTTATATCGATGCAGAACAGATCAAATTGTTCTCTTTTATTTTGGCTGACTTCAGAAATACTTTAAGATGATAATTATCAGCAAGTAGTCAATAAATGGCATAATTAAAATATGCTTTATTAATAATTGATACTATTTATGAATATCATGATGGGTATTTATAAAAAGTGAAATAATTATAATTATAAATGATAGTTGATTTTGTTATTTTGAAATCATAATCAAGCAATACCTATTTGTTGCAATCCATATTAGCTACTTAAGAAATGCGGCGTAGGCAGGTTAAGAATATGCTTTAGATGACTTTGGAAATTATTTATTTTCAAACTTTTTTTTAATATTTTTCATCTTAAAAAGTTTATATAAATGGAGTTAAGAGGTTGATTTATAGGTTATTGCTATTTGATGAGTGCATAATTCGCCTTAGTTTTGGATAGGGGCTTAATCTTTTGGGGTGTTGAAAAGTCAAATATTTATACGATATTTGTAAGGAAATGTAAGAGGTATTCTTGAAATGATCGATGGGATGCCAATAATTTGAGGACGTCTGGAGACATTTAAGCGTTGACTTCAGAAATACTCTAAACTTGTAGTGTTACGTCAAAAAAAATTGACAGTTTGAAAGACCCGGATTTATCCGGGTCTTATTGTTTTAATGCAATTTGTCACTATTTTTTAATAATGGGAATCCAAATCTCCTCGGTGGATTGTTCATTCAATGGATCATAGTTTGAATCGAAAGTTTCAAATTGTGCTCGGCTCCAATCCCATTCATAGCCTGACGAAGCTAAATATTGCTCACGAAAGTTTTCCAGGCTTTTATTGAAGTCGGCTGCCCGCCCCTGGTAGGTGTAGGTGGCATATAAACCTCCCTCAATTTGTGAATAGGCTAAACCATCAGGCAATGATTGTTCTTCGTGCTGCCCCTTAACTGCTGCCCAGCGTTCAATGGGGATGTCCATGAAACCGGGACCAGCCAATGGGGCACTGGCTCTAAAAGTGGAGTAGAACCGATTTTGCTCATACGCCTCGATATGCTTCACCAATGGTTTAAAGAACCGCCAAATTTTAGCAGGATCTTGCAAGTTTCTCAGGGTGGTTGGCTCTTTTGCTCCAATCAGTAATATGGGTGCAATGGTTTTCAACGCGATGTTTTTTTGTTCTTTCATATCTGTAAAGGTACTCGGATAGCTGAAATGTAATACTCAATGAGTTATATCAGTGTGTTTGCGATTTTTTCATCTGATATTTAAAGCATAATCTATATGTAGGTAGTATAGGAATGAATGCTTCTCAAAATTTGGCGAGTATTTTCAAAATATGCTATTTTTACATGCAAAATATGTTTTGGATTATTTATCCAAATGATAATCTTAACGATCCGATATGAATCTGGAATTAATCTTTGAAAATAACAAAAAGTGGGTAGCTGATAAATTAAAAGTGGATGACAACTACTTTGAGAATTTATCAAAAGGACAAAGCCCCGAGATTTTGTATATCGGTTGTTCCGACAGCCGTGTTACTGCAGAAGAAATTACGGGAGCACATCCAGGGGATATATTTGTCTATAGAAACATAGCGAATATGGTGTCCAATATTGATTTGGGTTCACAGTCGGTGTTGGAATATGCTGTAGTGCATTTGAAAGTCAAACAAATTATTGTTGTGGGGCACTATTTCTGTGGCGGTGTAATGGCGGCGATGCAATCTGCTGATCTGGGCATTCTAAATCCATACCTTCGAAATATTCGGGATGTTTACCGACTTCATAAAGAAGAACTCAATGCTATTACAGACGAAACGGCAAGATATAAGCGATTGGTAGAGCTTAATGTGCAAGAGCAATGTATTAATGTACTGAAGACCGCCTGTGTTCAGCGGGCCTTCAATAGCGGTCAGCTGGATATTCATGGTTGGGTATTCGATATTCAATCAGGGAAACTAATTGACCTTGATATGAACATGAATGAGAAGATGAAAGACATCATGGAAATCTATCATTTAGATTAAAATCGGACTTTTTATAAAAAATCAATGCTTCAAAGGTCAAATTTTGAAGCATTTTTACTTTTTTTCGTACATGTAGTTAAGTTATAAATTAAAGCTTAATTCAATGATACATATACGTCCTGAGATTAAAGGAATTTTACCATCAGATAAAGTTAAACTATCATTTCAGAATGAAACCCTTCGGCCTATCCTTAAAGCGCTAAATGATCATTTGCTGATATTGGTCCGTGAGTATTTCGGATCGGTTCATTTCGATTTGGAACGTGTTGAGGATTCCAAACTCAAACAACAAATTGACACGCTATTGCTAAAAGAATCTTCGATCAAATTTTCAGTGTTGGGGATGGTCATGGGGCAGATGAGCCATGAAGAATACGCCACCTATTTCGAGAATTCTAAATCATACAACAAGCGCATTTGGAGTATGGCAGCCAAACGGATTTTTGATGGCTTGAAGGCCACTTCAAAAGAAGAAACCAACTAATTTACAGGTGTTATCATGGGCTGAAAAACAGGTTTTTATTTTCGGCTGTTCTGGCGATACACCAACAAAATCATGATTATTAAAGCGGCCCAACCCATTGGGCTGCTCCATAGTAACAGGCGGCTTACGGCTATTTTTTGACTGATGAAAAACAGCAGTGTCAGGATCATTAGTAAGCCAATAAATGTTCCCCAAACGATTTTTTTACCTTTCTTCAGCCGCTTCTTTTTGGCTCTTTTAAGATAGATAATATAGCCTGAAATTGACAGGAAGCCCGTAATTAAGCCAAATATGCTGTAAATTACTTTCAGTAATACTCCCCCAAACTGACCAAAATGTAAACCTTCGGGAAGGTAATACCATTTTGCTGCCGCAGTTGCTGTTTTAACATCAAATTTATCGAGAACCTTTAAATCGGCTTTGTCCAACAGAAGCCAATTACAGAAAGGATCATAACAGGCCCCCTCCATATTTACCGCGACCTCAATGTTTCCATTTCCTGCCTTTGCGTATTGAATCCGTAGCTGATCAGCAGAAGTAAAAATCCCAAAAGCTTTTGCGCTAACATCTGCATAATTAATCGGTATTTTCCGTTCGTCCTGCAGGCTGACTTTAGCGTTTGCTATGATGCTTTTTTGTGGTGAAGGCGGACGATAAATGTGCTGTTTTATCCACGGCTGAAAGCCAAGATAGGCACCTGTAACAGCCATCATGAAGTTGAAGAATAAGGCGATAATTCCCAGGTACTTATGCCAGTCATTGTACCTTTTCTTCTTGCGTTTAAACTGCCCAAATTTCTGTTTTTTCATGAAGGGGCTATAGATAATGACCCCTAAAATGGTCGAAATTAAAAGGCATATTCCTGCAAGACCGACCAGCTGTCTGCCATACCACTGATTAAACAGTCGAATGTGTAATGTTCGTAAAGTATAAGAAAACGTCTTGTATCGGTCTCTTTGCCCTAAAACCTTACCTGAATACGGATCGATAAATATTTCCGTGCAGTCTTTTTGTCCGGTGTGTTCATTTTTCTGATATAAACTCAAAAGCCATGACCTTTTCGGGTCACGGCTAATGTTTACAGCGTAATTCGTAACGTTTTCAAAACGCTGAACTATTGCTTGAATTTGAGCTTGCGGCAATTGATCTACCGCTGTGGATTTTACCTGATAGAGTGCAGGGTTCAACGTTTGATCAATTTCATTTTTGAAAATGGCCAAACTTCCCGTAATACTTAGGATAATGATCACCAGCCCACTATACAGTCCCAGCCAACTGTGCCATGCCCAAATTTTCTTCATGCTCCAGTTTAGATTTTGAATGATAGATTGACCATGAAGTTTCGTGGTCTTCCAGGGAACAATCTGTCATAACCATAGCCACCGATGTAATATTCTTGATCGAAGATATTTTTCAGGTTAGCAGAAACGCGCATCTTATCAAGCTGATAATATATGCCAGCATCAAACAGGGTATAGTTTTCGAAGGTCAGTCCTTCCACATTGGTAAGTCGGTCGCCAACGTAGTGGCCGCCAAAGCCAAAACCGAGTCCTTTGGCTTTTCCTGAAACCACCTGATATTTCAGCCAGAAACCACCCTGATTGTAAGGGGCATTTTCTTTTTGTCGACCGATTTCCGAAGGATCGTCAGAGGCAGTAATGCTTGCATGATTGTAAGCATAGTTTGCCGTCAGGTTAAAATTTTTCGTCAGTTGGCCAGACAGGTCGAATTCAACACCTTTGGATGTTTCGCCACCACGCTGTTCCAATTTATCAGGATCGTAAGGATCTTTCACTAATACATTATCCACATTAATCTGATAAGCCGCAATGGTGGCGGAGAGTTTTCCGTCATAGAATTCGCCTTTGGTGCCCACCTCAAACATGGCGGACTTCAAAGGATCAAATGGCCCACCGTTTTGCTCAGTGTTTAATTTGTAATCCTGAGGTTCGAAGCCTTCAGTATAGGTTCCATAAAAGTTTATTTGAGGGGTAAGGGCGAATACAAGCCCGATTCGGGGAAGTAAAGCGGTTTGATTTTTATCCTGTTCCTGACCGTTTTCAAGTCGGGTATCTGTATAAAACTCCTTGCGCAGGCCTAAAAGCAGCTGCAATTTGTTATACTGAATCTGATCCTGAATATAATAGCCAATGGTGTGATTCTGAGTGTAGGCACTTCCATTTCGGGCAATTTCCACGCTTCTGTTGTAGGTGTCAATATCAGCAAAGCCATTGTCGGGGGCAAAGAATTTGTAATTATCTACGCCGTCTTTTTCACCAATAGCCACCCATTCACTTTTATCATAAGTTTTTAGGCTGTAATCCAGACCTGCCAAAATAGTATGTTTGATCGCCCCTGTGTTTGCTTCTGCCACAAAATAGGAAGAAATATTGTCGGCGTTTTCAAGTTCATCGCGGTGAACGTATCGCATTTCCAATTCCTGATCGCTGATGAATTTTCGGTTGGTTCGGTGCTCGCCAAGTCCGCCATTCATATTAAATTTGATGTAGGAAGTATTGAAGGAGAGCCAAGAACTGATTTTTTGATTATAGGACATGGTCATATAAAAATTGGCCAGGTTCATAAAGTCATTGGTTTTCGCTGTGGAATTTGTCCTTGAGGTAACAGACAGGTCTGTGGACTGATCAGGAACCGCTTGACCACGATCTAATCTTTGATCATCATTTTGATAAACGATATCGACGTTGAAACGGGAGTTTTCGGTAGGAATGAAAGAAAACGAAGGAGCGAGGTAAAACGATTTCGACTCCTGCATGTCTCGGAATCCGTCGGAACTTTGATAACCAGCATTGAGTCGGTAGAAAAACTTGTCGCTTTTATCTATTGGTCCCGTGAAATCGATATTGGTATTGACGGTGTTAAAACTTCCAACGCCAAAGCTTGCCTGTTTACGCTCGACTTGCAGCGGTTTTTTTGTGGTGAAGTTTACCGTTCCACCTGGTCGGGTGTTGGCAAACATGGCAGAGGCAGGACCTTTAATGACCTCAACTTTCTCATAAATATTTACATTCGGTTGCGCCCAAAAGCTGAAAGCCGTCCGAAGGCCATTTACAAGGTGGGATTGTTTAGAACGAAAACCACGAATGGTTAAATCATTATACGCCGTAAACTGGGATACACCACTCACATTCTGTACCACTTCGCCAAGTTTTGTGGCCTGTTGGTCAAGCATTAATTCTTTGGTTACGGTAGCTACCGATTGCGGTACATCTTTCAAAGGCATACCAGTTTTGGTGGCGGTAAAAGTATAGTCGCCTTTATAGCTTTCGGATTTTCTACCAATAATTTCGACCTGCTGTAATTTCGTGGCACGCTCAATGAGTGTAATATGCAATTGTTCTTTCTGCGGCAGTTGCTGTAAGGAAATGGCCTGAGATTCATAGCCCATGCAACTGATAAGTAAAATTCCTGAAGTGGAGTTTGTCGGCGGTAATTTAAAAAAACCTGTCTCGTCGGTTATGGTACCCACTGAACTGTTTTTTATCGCTACGTTTACAAATGGTAAAGGCTGATTGGCCTCATTGGTCACCTTTCCGCTGATGCTGCTTTGCGCAAACGCGTGTATGCTTAATAAAAGTAAAAATACAGTAAAGATTTTTTTCATGGCGTGACTTAGTATATGATTTACGCCACAAAGTAGGTACTTATTTTTAATTAATCCAATTAACAATAAGTGTAATAGGTTATATTTAATATCAATTTAATGTCAATCGAAATACTTGCTTTTAAAATCGACAGAAAACTAATCTTTTTGATGTGTTGCTTAAAAATTAACCGACTAATTTTTAAGGGGATACATATTTTCAGGCTTCAAAAGGGATCCTAAAAATAATGAACCCTGTATCACTCCAGCAATCATTTATCATCAATCAATGGTTACGGCTGAGGAGAGCTACAGATCAATGCTACCTTGTGCCGTGCTATGTCGATCAATTTTCAGGCCATTCAAGCTTTTATGGCTAAAAAGGTAAGTAGATGGTGGGCATCAGATAATCTAAATTATTTGGCCGACAGATCAATGGGATATTTGGTCCGTATAATCTTTCCGATCTCATTAATCTGTGGGCTGTGAAATTTCAGACAAAACTAAAGGATAATGTGCTGCTGCCTTTAGCTGTCGTGGGTTTTGGAGGAGTCAGAAACCAAGCGGTTAATTTCCTGTAGTTCAGCAGGTGTAATATCACGCCATTTGCCCACAGGAATATCCAGCTCAATATTCATAATTCTGATTCGCTTCAGTTTAATCACATTGAAATCAAGGTATTCACACATTCTTCGGATTTGTCGGTTCAAGCCCTGTGTCAGAATAATTTTGAATTTGAATTTCGTGATTTTTGTAACCTTACACTTCCTGGTTACAGTATCGAGAATAGGAATTCCATTACTCATGCTGCGGATAAAATCATCGGTAATGGGTTTGTCCACCGTTACGATATACTCCTTCTCGTGATTATTTCTTGCACGAAGGATTTTATTGACAATATCGCCGTCATTAGTTAAAAAGATCAGCCCTTCTGAAGGTTTGTCCAATCGACCAATAGGAAAAATTCGCTTCGGGTAATTGATGTAATCAATGATATTGTCTTTTTCCACGCGGGTATCAGTGGTACAAACGATACCAATAGGCTTGTGAAAAGCAATATAAACAGGTTTTTCGTTGGGGGTATGGATCACCTTGCCATCCACACGCACTTCATCCGCTTCACTGATTTTGGTGCCCAGCTCAGGAACTTTCCCATTAATCGTGATTCTTCCTTGTTCCAAAAGTTTGTCTGCTGCTCTTCTTGAACAGTAACCTACCTCACTTAAAAACTTATTTATTCTTGTTAATTTTTCTTCCATTGCCATCCTTGCGTTCAATCTGCAAATATCAAGAATATTTTTTTAATCCGAACAAAATTTAGGCGTAATAGTGCGATATTTTACCGATACCAGGTATTTTTCAGCTAATGCTCGATATTTTTCTGCAAAATTAACTTCCCTTCCGTGAAGCTGTAACAAAGCAGATGCTGCATATCGTGCGCACTGTCTTTATATACACAACCATTGTCAAGGCCAAGAATCTTTTCTTTTTGCGCGATGCGCCGTTGGATTTCAGTTAACGGCATGGGGTTGTGGCCATGAAGGATGGTGCGGTTCCCCGCGACGGTGGGCTGATACTCAAAATTTCGGATGGTGAGCATGGCAATTTCATTCTGAAACATCGTTGAAACCGATCGGAGATCGAAGCCTGCATGGGCCGCCAGCCATTTTTCAGAGGCGACGAAATAGGGCAGCTCCTGTAGCCATTTTTTTATGGAAGTGATGATTTCCCCTTTTTTGTTCACCAAATCTGTGGACTTCATTCTTTTGGTATAAGCGGCCAAAGCTTCTTGCCCTTGTTCCTCAGACTGTAGCAAAATTTCTTCATGATTTCCGCGAATGCAAATAATATGCAGCCCTTCATTTTGCCATTTTTGAATTTGGTAAATGACTTTGGCGCTGTTCGGGCCTTTATCAATATAATCACCAAGAAAAATCACCAGATCCGTCGGCCCAACCTGCAGCTTGTCCCATAGTGCGCGCATACTTCTCAAGCAGCCATGGATATCTCCGATGAACAGCTGACGATGGTATTTTTGTAACGAGGAGTCAAAAGTGTGGGTCGACAAGGATAATAATTTAAAGGTTAAGGACTATGGGTAATTTAGGTAATTTCCTGCTAAAATGATCCTTTTTGGCTTGTTTTTGATGTTTGACTGCGAGATTTCTACTACCTTTAGATAAAAATAAATATTACGATCATGTTTGGATTTTTAAAAGGATTGTTTGGTTCTAAAGGGCCAGATGTTAAGGAACTGAAAGAAGAAGGTGCGATATTTTTGGATGTACGCACCGCAGAGGAGTATAGAAAAGGGCATGTGAAAGGGGCGATGAATATTCCGTTGGATATTTTGGATTCTCAGCTTAAGAAACTGAAAAGCAAGAACAAAGCTATAGTGGTTTATTGCCAAAGTGGAAAGCGCGCCAAGACGGCACAGTCGATGTTGGAGAGTGCGGGGGTCGAGACGGTTGTTAATGGTGGTAACTGGCAACGATTGTCGATTAAATTGTCCAACTAATGGCTGGGCGTTTATTGGTGCTGGGTAGTGGCAATGCCTTCCATGCGGGAGGTATGGCTCATTCTGCCTTTTTAATGGAGACGGAGTCGGGGCTGACACTGCTTGAATGTGGTGCCACCACACTGTTACAGATGAAGCAGCGGAAAGTCAAATTGTCCAACCTTCGGACGATCATTATTTCGCATCTTCATGGCGACCATTTTGGGGGATTACCTTTTCTTTTGCTCGATCGGGCTTTCAGTGATGAGGCAGATCAACCCTTGTGTTTAATTGGCCCTGCGCAGTTAAAAACGCAATTATTCGCGCTGATGGAGGTATTGTACCCTGCTTCAGAAAGACATTTGGAAAGGCTGAATCTTCAATTTAAAACTTTGGGCGGGGAGAGGATTTCTACGGCTGACTTTGCAGTGGACAGTTTTGAGGTAAAGCATTCAGAAGCGATTAATGCTTACGCTTACCGCATTAATCACCCACAATTTAAGGTGTTTTATTCTGGTGATTTACAGTGGACGGATGCCGTTCTTGATTGGTCTGATGGTTGTGATTTAAAAATCATTGAATGTAATTTTTTAAATAATGGAAAGGGCGGACATGTTTCTTTGGAAGCAGTGAAAGAGCACCTTGACCGTCTTGGGAAATCGGAAACTTACTTCCACCACCTTGATCAGGAAACGAGGGCATATATGCTGAATAGTGGCTTGCAATGTACAGAAGATGGCTTGACAATCTGGTTGAGTTGATTGTCAATTATGTACAAGAAATATGACGGAAACCGTGCCTTTTGTTATGATTTAATCAAATAAAATATGGTTAAATTAGACTTGAGGAATTTTTTATTCTGAATTTAAGGTTATTCAGGGTGGTTTAATTGGTTGTTTTTGAGGAAGATAGGGGATTGTAATTATTTTATAAATTTCTTCTTTTTACCTATATGATGGTAAAAATCAGACGTTTTTGTATCTTAATGTAAATTTAACCTACTACTCAACAATCACACCTCTTAATTATGTCGAAGATGGAAACCGTTCATGATTTCGAATCCGTGGCCTTCAACCCATGTGATTTCCTGAACTTCATCCCGATACATGCATTAACAAATAAGGCTTTCAACGATCAGCATTTGTCAGATCATGGAGGCTACTTTATTGTATTATTGCAAGATGTATCGGGTTCAATTACCGTTGATCTGCAAGAAGTCAGCACCCAAGGACCTTTACTCTTTCTATTAGGCCCTGATAATCATTACAATTTTGAAATTGCAGAAAATGCCAAAGTCAATGGCTTCATTCTTAATTTTGATGAAGTTCTGTTTTCTTTGTGTAACCTGCCCGAAGAATACCGTTCTTTTTTCAATGACTGGAGCGTTGAAAGTAATTATTCTCTCGATAGTAATGAATTCAACTATCTGAATAATATGCTGGCCAATTTGTCTACTGAAGTCGAATTATTTTGCCGTGAACCGTATCACGACAATATGATCGTCAGGATGGTAGAACAGCTGATGATTTTTGCCTACCGAAAGGAGACCAACAAAAACAGCTGGCGACTAAAAGCGGAAGATGCTTATGTATGTCGATACCGTTCTTTCCTTGAATTGCTCGACGCGCAATACAAACAGTGGCATTTGGTGGGCGATTATACTGAACATCTGCAAATGCACGAAAAACAATTGAACCGTGCCTGCAAGCGGGTGGCGAACAAATCGGCCTTGCAAATTATTCATCACCGATTGTTATTGCAAGCCAAGCGATTGCTGGTAAGTTCTAACAGTTCAATTAAGGATATCGCTTTTGAATTGGGCTTTGCCGATCCAGCGCATTTTAGTAAGTTTTTCAAGAAGAAAACTGGTGCTTGGCCTGTGGAATTTCGACAAGGCGTAGAAGCATTGATGGAGGCTTAGAAATATGCGAAAGACAAGAAATATTGCATTGAAACAACAAAAGGGAACCCAAGTACGGATTCCCTTTTTTTATGGAAGTGTATTTTTTAAATACCGAGTTGGTCAATCGCTGATTATAGCGTTTTGATCAAGGCTTCGTTCATTTTTACATAGTCTGAATTTCCAGCACTTTGTGCCAGCTGAAGCGATGTTTTTGCCGCTTTTTTAGCTTCTTTGTTTTTGCCATTCTTCGCCAAAATTTTAGCCTGAAGATTGAAATACCAATAAGCATCAGTACGTAATTTTACGGCTTCGTTGATCCAGTTTTCAGCTTTTGACAAATCCTTCTCCGTTTCGAAGTAATATCTTGCTGCCGAGAAGTAATCATTTGCTTTGGATTTTGGGTCGAATGCTTTAGCGATAGAAGCCTCAACAGCTTTATCTGTTTCAACAGTTACAGGAATGCTTACCATCGTGTTTTCCCAAAGGATATCCAAAGTAGCACCCGTCGGCTTAAAGTTGTTGAACTCAATAGTGAAAGATTCCCAGGTTGTTTTTGTTTCCTGCGTAGGAACATCAAAACGCACTAAATCTTCAGCTTGATCATAGCGGTTTTTTCCATAACCTGTACCCCAGTGCGTAAGATTTTTGTGAACAACGATCGTCCATTTGTCTTTTTGAGGAATTGCATATAGTGCGTATTTCCCTTTGGCTACTGCTTTACCCGCCAACTGAACATCCTGATCGAAGGTGATTTTTGTTGAAGCGTTTGCTCCCAAGCGCCATAGTTCACCAAATGGAACCAACCCACCAAAAACCTGACGGCCTTTCATGCTCGGGCGTGAATATTCCACAACCGCTTTAGAAAGTCCAATAGTTTGGTGCAGCTCAGCAGCAGGAGAAGGTTGTGGTGTTGTGATTTGTGCGTTGGCAGCAACGGCCATTACGCTCAGAAAAATACTGAAAAAAATCTTTTTCATTTTCGGTTGTTGTTTATTGTAGAATGATGTCAGGCTGGGCATCGGCAGGTTATCGCCACCCGATGTCTTGGCCAAGTATAAAATAGGGGGTAATTTTGGACAATCGGAAATTATTCTATCGATAATTTAATCAATGATTAATGAGAATCTATAGGCGACTTTCAACTAAGCGCCCCTTAAAACGTTTATAGAGGAACAAATTGACGGTTCTTTCGAGATATTTTCTTTCTCTTCAGAAATTTTGATAATTTGTATTTTAGTTCGCATTTAACAATAATTTATAGCCTTTATACAGAATGGAAAATTCAAATTGGAATAACCAACGCCAAGCTTCTCGAAGTGGTTCAACCTTTTCTCATGGGACTTCCCATGTAGAGGCAGCCTCTCGGGTTTTCATGCAGCATGTTTATGGCTGGATGACTTTAGGGTTGCTCATTACCGCCTTGTTTGCCTACCTTACTTTCAACTCTGAATTCCTATTCAGTATTGTATCAGGGATGGGAATTTGGGCCTTGATCATCGCTGAGTTAGGGTTGGTCTTTGTCATCTCAGGGATGATCAATAAGTTGTCGCCTTTGGCGGCCAAAGGATTATTTGCACTTTACAGTGCCCTTAACGGATTGACGTTGAGTGTGATTTTGATGGCCTACACCCAATCGTCCGTATATTCAACCTTCTTAATTACAGCGGGTACTTTCGGACTGATGAGTGTTTATGGTATGGTAACCAAAAAGGATTTAACCAACCTCGGAAGCCTTTTAATGATGGGACTTGTAGGGATTATTATTGCTTCGCTGGTGAATGTATTTATCGGAAGCAGTGGTTTATCCATGATTATTTCCTATGTGGGCGTTTTGATCTTCACAGGTTTGGTCGCGTATGATACCCAAAAACTGAAAAATATCTCTTACAGTGTTTCTTCAGTAGGAGCAGGTAATGCAAGTAAAATGGCAATTTTGGGGGCTTTAAGCCTTTATCTTGATTTCATTAACTTGTTCATTATGCTTTTAAGAGTGTTAGGAAATCGCAGATAATATTAATTCATCAATTGATTGGCCTATTTCGTAAAAGAGATAGGCTTTTTTTATGTCATTTTTTATAAAAGCCGTAATTTAAGGGAAGCTTGACAACCTATTATGACCCTTTAATCCGCATCTCTTGCCTAAACTTCTGCTTGTTTTATTCGCCATTTTATTTTCTTCCGCCGTCTGTGCCCAAAATTTCACCCTCAAGGGGCGTGTTAGCGAGTTAGGAACAGAAGAATCCATTCCTTTTGCAAATGTGTACCTGAAATCCAACCCCATGGTGGGAGCAGAAACAGGCCCTCAGGGGGACTTTAAGATGCTGATTCCTGCGGAGAATTTGCCTGATTCACTGATTGTTAAATTTATTGGTTACCGTTCTCAGTCCATTGCGATTTCAGCAGATATGGTCGAGGATTTTTTGAAAGTACATTTGGAGTTTGAGCGTCAGGAACTGACAGAAGTGGTTTTTAAGGCGAAAGAAAATCCAGCTTTTGAAATTATCAGGGAATGTATTCGCCGCTCGGAAGGGCAGGTTCAGCGTTTTCAGGAAGGTTGGCACGGTACCCGCAAGAATGAGTCTTTGTTATATATGAAGGACCTCGGCGATCGGGAGCTGTACAAGCGGATGGGCAAGGAGGCCGAGAAGATCATCAGTGAATATTATGATATTCCTGAAGATGTGCGGTCGGGGAATTTGCCGATTCCGATATTTGCCGCTGAAGGAACCACCCTGCGGCAAGGGCGAGGTGGCGGGCAGGTATTGGAGGAAAATATTTCAAATACCCGCAAGGGAATGGGCTTTGATGCGCAGAGTATTTTTGGTGCTGTGTTGGGTGATCAGCGCTATCGGATTGATAATCTTTTTCAGAATAATGTCATTGTCCTTGACAAGGCGATTGCGTCGCCGCTTTCCAACTTTTGGCGGGCCAACTACAATATGTGGCTGATGGACAGTACAGAAGTTATTGGAGCGGATGTGACCTATAAAATTCTTTTTGAACCCAAAATTCGGTCAGGAATATTTTTTGAAGGTTATTTATGGATCAATAAAGCGGATTATGCCTTGCTGCGGGTAGAGATGAAATTACCCAACACTTCGGGGATTAACTTTTTGGAAGGCTTTTTTTATACGCAGTCATTCTATAAAAACCAGCTGGGCTATTATCAGAGCTCACAGGTTAATTATCAGCAGCGTATTTCAGGTATTCCTGGCGTACCGAAAATCATGATGAATTTTTCCGTGAATGATCTCGAAGCAGCGCAAGGGTATGTGGAAGTGGAATCGTTTCGGACTGATATTCCTGCTGAAAGTACGATAGGCGCCATGGATACCATGTTCAATGTGACGGTTACAGATTTCTCGCAACACATTAAAGCGATCAGTGCCATGGAAAACCGAAGCAGTATTGGTTTGGTTTCCAAGGTGGTGAATGCCATGACGAGTGGATTCTTTGATGGTGACCGTTATGATGTGGGGAATTACCTCGGTTTTTTGCTGTATAACAATGTGGAAGGTTTACGGCTTGGTTTGGGCGCACGATCGACCTTCGGTACCAAGCATTGGTATTTTCGCGGCTATGGAGGGTATGGGCTGAAAGATCACCATTTTAAAAGTCTGCTCAGCACCAAATATATTTTCAGCAGGGAGGATTATCATGTGCTTGGAATTCAATATATTAATGATCTGATGCCACTGTCGATGAGCCAGTTTGGGGCAGATCCCTATGAGTTAAACCTTCGCTTTACACAATGGGGGAATTTAGCGATTCGAAATCCTTTTTATATTGAGAAAGTGGATATTGATTATTCATTGCGCTTCAATAGAGATTGGATCTTTACGGCCAATGGGCGGATGTACCATTTGGAACAGGCCAATCAGGAGGCGATTTCTGAGATTGAGCGGATAGGGAAAATTAAAACTTTTGAGGGGAATGTAGGCTTGCGCTGGAGTTTTGAAGACAAAACAGTGGCCAATAAAAATTTCCGACTGATACGAAATGGGGCACAGCGCTTTCCTGTTCTGGAGCTTAAATATGCCTATGGCGTTGCAGATTATCAATCCGAAACCTTACCGTATCATCGCTTGATTTTCAATCTCAGGAACAATAATTCCCCATTATTGCTTTTCGGCGAAACCTCCTATAATATTACCGTGGGAAAGGTGTTTAATCCTTTGCCTTATCCTTTATTGAATGTCCATCAGGGGAATGGGAGTTTGGCTTACCTGGTCGGGACCAGCCAAATGATGAATTCCTTTGAATTTGTGAGTGATCAATTTGTTACCGCAAATGTTAAGCATTATTTCAATGGGACCATTATGGGACGGATTCCTGGTTTGCGGTGGCTGAATAAGGTTACCAAAGCACGGATTCTTATTGAAGGGGATTTTGCCTGGGGCGGATTGAGTGATGAAAATAAATTGTTGAATGAAAATTATTTGGTTAAAGCTGCTCGAAATGCCGAAGAAGCACAGGCGAGCTTTGCAACCTTTGAGCCAGGCACGCCCTATGTTAGTTTTGGCTATGGGCTGGAGAATATTTTCAGACTGTTTTTTATTCAGTATTGGCATAGATTCACTTACCTGAACCAGCCTTATCCAGTAAGTAGGGGCAGTTTCAAGGTTGGCTTTGCCGTGAAGTTTTAAAGAAGCCATCAGTAAACCCGTTAGGGAGGGCAATAGGATTGAAATTTTTCATAGCTTTGTGGCTTCAAAGTCAGTGTATGAAAAATTCCTATTTCAACCTTCTCAAAAAATCACCACAGGTAGTCAGTTATGGTGTCATCCATTATTTCTTTTCATCTGTTGGACAGAGCTTTTTTTTAAGTCTATTCATTCCTCAGTTTTGTACTCGGCTTGCCATTGATGCGGCCACTTTTGCTTATATCTACGCTGTATCGTCTTTTGCGGCAGGGGTCTTATTGTCTGTTATCGGCCCAGTGGTAGATCGGATCGACCTTCGAAAATGCAGTGGGTTGTTTGCCCTGCTGGCGGCATGTTTTTGTTTGCTGATGGGGCAGGTGCAATCTGTTTGGATGTTGGGCATTGCCATTTTTGGGCTGCGCCTGACCGGGCAAGGCATGATGCCGCTGATTGGTGCGGCAGCCATGGGGAAATATTTTAAAGCTGATCGGGGAAAAGCGTTATCAATTGCTGCTCTCGGAATGTCAGTAGGCGAAGTTTTGGCACCCATCGGATTGGTGGTATTGATCAACACTTTTGAATGGACGACGCTTTGGAGTGCCTTGGCAGTTATTCAGGCGGTGGTTTTTCCCTTCATCGCTTATCTGTTGGTGGGCAAGGTCGATCTTTTTGCCACCATTGCCACCACGGCACAGTCCAAAGGCTCCAGCAAAAAATTTATTCGCGAATTGCTGCGCAGCCCGTCCTATTGGCTGTATGCGGTTTCCCTTGTTTTCTGCCCATTTTTAGCAGCAGGGATCATGATTCACCATAGTAGTTTGCTGGAGATAAAATCCTGGAGTTTGCCCATGTATGCGACAGGTTTTGTGGGGTTTGGGGTGGCACGTATTCTGAGTTCAATCAGTACAGGACCATTGATTGATCGATGGTCGGCGAGTCGATTATTACCTTACTTTTTATGGCCGATAATCATGATGATGGCCTGCCTAATTTTCGTGAAACAGGTTTGGGTGTTGTATTTGTTACTTTTTGTTCTTGGAGGAAGTTTGAGCTTCGGGAGCATTTGTGGGACCGCGCTGTGGGCTGAAATTTATGGCGCCGAGCGAATGGGGACCGCCAAGAGCCTCAACTCGACCTTAATGGTGTTTGCCTGTTCTATGGCGCCTATCATTTTTGTATCGGTATTTACTACCGCCTACCTTTTTGTGGCGATGGCAGGCTTGATTATGCTCGCCATTGTTTTGTCTTTGCTGACGCGTTTCAGCTTGGCAAGAAATAGCGCAACAAACCAGATGAAGGCCAAAAAAGCCACCTGTTGAGGTGGCTTTAGGGCAATCTTTTAAGGAGTAGATCAACCCCTGATTTGAATAATGGTAATTTTAGAATCTCGAAAAGCCTTTATATACTCTGCTTTTGTTCACAGGAACCAAGTCGCCCTGATATTTTAATTCCGAAGACCAATTGCCTCGGATACGCGCTGTTGCTTGTCCAGAGGCCATAACGGTCATGGTAACGTCAAAATTTCCTGCAGACCCAAACAAGCTGAAGCTCACCATATAGCCTCCATGCTTATTCTCTTTGAATTCATACTTATTGACTTTACCCTCCCAGGTAACGCCGCCTATTCCGTTTATGCCCACAGGAATATTCTGAAAAGCGAGCTGCATAACCCCTTCTTCCTGTGCAATGGAGATAAAATTCGTGTTTGAATTCACCATCGCTGTTCTGCCATACTTGTTGTAAAGGGTATGTGACTCAAGCACGAACGCGCCGCTTTCTATCATCTGTTTGGTGATTTCAGCTTGTATGGCTTCTTGTTCCGCTTCCGCTATTTTTTTCTGCTGCTTGGCAAGTCTGCGTTGCTCTTTTTTTGTAAGAGGTTGATCAGTCTGTTCCGTGGTAATTGTCCCTTGTGCAAAAGCGACATTGGCAATCATTACAAAAATGATCATCCAGATTGTTGTTAGCTTATTCATAATTGATTGAATTATAAATGAGTAATGTTGTTGGTTTTAGTTGTTGATAAGATTTTTTTGAAAAAACCCTATACTAATTAAGTGCTTTTTGTAGGTTATATCCCTAACGATTGTTTAAAATTTTATTAGAGGTCGAACTTTTGACACTGCTTCAGCAGGATTTTTCTTGTCGGAAGGTCCTTTAAAGTGGTCATTTTGAATGTATTGGTAATCTTATTCTTTTTTTTATCCTACATTCAATTATTTCTTCTATAACTGCTGCTATTGCCTCAACGCTTGGGTAGAAATTGGTGTTTATTCAAGAAAAAGATGCTATGAAACAATTTTCCCTCATATATTTCTTACTGCTGATAAGCTTTGTTCAGCTGTCTTGTTCCAATAATTCAAAGGATCAGAAATTGCCTGACGTAAATTTGGATCAGCAATTAAACAGTTTACTGGAGGTGCATGGGCAACAACAAGGGGTATCATTTTTTCAGTTACCATCCTCATCCGACTTCAGTAATATTCCTCAGGATCCTAAAAATCCGATTACCAAGGAGAAAATAGCACTCGGGAAGTTTCTTTTTCATGAAACTGCCATTGGTACCAAACCTAAATATGTTGAAAATGCAGAAACTTATTCCTGTGCGAGCTGTCATCATGCAGATGCGGGATTTCAGGCGGGTATGATGCAGGGTATTGGCGAAGGCGGTGATGGATTTGGTGTGCGGGGAGAAGGAAGAATTTTAAGTGAACATACACAGGCTGATTCTGCCGATGTTCAGTCGGTACGTTCACCGACCGTTTTAAATGTTGCATTTACTGAATTGGTTTTGTGGAATGGTCAGTTTGGTGCCGAAGGGCAGAATTCTGGGACTGAAGCGCAATGGACTGAAGGCAGTCCGAAAGCGGTGAATCATTTGGGTTTTAAAGGTGTGGAAACACAGGCAATTGCAGGCCTTGCAGTGCATCGACTGGAAATCAAAGAATGGTTGCAAGATGATGCTACTTACGGAAAATTATTCGACGACGCCTATGCGAATTTGCCGAAAAAAGACCGTTGTAATGCTGAAACCGCAGGCATGGCCATTGCGGCATATGAGCGCACCATTACAGCGGAGCAAGCACCATTTCAACAATATTTACGGGGCAATCAGCAGGCATTATCTCATGAACAGAAACAGGGGGCTATTTTGTTTTTTGGGAAGGCAAATTGTGTGAGTTGCCATACGGGTCCAGCTTTGAACTCTGACGAGTTCCATGCTTTAGGCATGAGTGATATGCCTGAAAATGGCAGAATTGGTACTGTACCGCTCGATAGCCGATTGGGAAGAGGGGGCTTTACCAAGAACCCAAAGGATAATTTTAAATTCAGAACACCTCAATTATATAACTTGAAAGATTCGCCATTTTTGGGGCATGGCGGAAGTTATAAGTCAGTTAGGGAAGTGATTGAATACAAGAATTTGGCTAAAGCGGATCAGCCTGAAGTTCAGCAAGGCCAGCTGTCACCTGCATTTGTGGGATTGAATTTATCAGCGGAAGAGATTAATCAGCTCACTGATTTTATAGAGAACGGCCTGTATGATCCCAATTTGCGCCGTTTTGTTCCTGATGTTTTACCTTCAAATAATTGTTTCCCGAACAACGACCAACAATCAAAAATGGATTTGGGATGTGAGGGGATATAAAAAAAGGAGTGCTTCATAGCACTCCTTTTTTTGACGTTTATTTGAATTGACCAGTAGCAATTTTGAATCCCCTGGTTTTGTATAACGGTTTGTTTTAAATCCGTAAGTTTTAGAAAGCTGCGCCCGTGGTTGCAAGCTCATAAAGGTGGCCCATAATTTGAGCGACAATCACCAAAATTACCATTGCAAATGGGTAAACTGTCGCATAGGCTACGGACGGCGCATTGGTTTCGGTCATACCATCTACGGCACTCAATCCTGGTGTAGAGGTCATTCCCCCTGTTAGTGTACCCAAAAGAGAGAGGTAATTAATCTTCAGAATTCGACCAATGGTAATGGCTAAAATCATCGGGATCATTGTAATCATTACACCTGAAATAAAGAGGGAGAATCCATTGGCTTCAATGGTGGCCACCAAGCTGCTTCCTGCGCTTGTCCCTACTGCCGCAAGGAAAAACAGCAAGCCTATTTCACGTAAAAAAGCATTCGCTGGACCTGCGATGTTCCAAAGAATTGGGCCAGTTTTTCCTACCCATGACAATAGAAGCGCGGTAATCAACACGCCACCTGTCAGTCCTAAACTGAAGTTTCCAAAATGAATATTTCCCAAAAGGATACCAATAACCGCAATGGCGGCAACAGGGAAGAAATCTCCCACCGTGAGGCTTTTGTTGTCATTGCCAATTAATCGAGAAACAGCAGCGGTGTTGCTTGTTCCAGAAACCACCATCACACGGTCACCAAATTTAAGGCGCGAACGGTAGTTAGGGGTCATGTCTACACCAGAACGACGAATACGTGTAATCCGTGCATTATAGTTTTCAAGTAAAGCCAAAGATTGCAATTCTTTGTTAATGATTTTTCGGTTAGTCACCGTAAACCAATGGGCATCAAAATCCTCAGATTTAGGAAT
This sequence comes from Persicobacter psychrovividus, assembly GCF_036492425.1. NCBI lineage: Bacteria > Pseudomonadati > Bacteroidota > Cytophagia > Cytophagales > Persicobacteraceae > Persicobacter > Persicobacter psychrovividus. The sequence continues at coordinate 101,623 of NZ_AP025295.1, read as the reverse complement.
CTCAACAACTGTTGTTGGGCCAATCAGCATTTCTACTTTGTCCAGTGAGTCGTCTGTTCCTACAGCCTTGATAATGTCACCCTTTTTCAGTCTGTAATTTTTATCCGCAACCATACTGTGGCCTTCACTCATTACGCGTGAAATATTTGCGCCAGTCATTCGGTTGAAAAGCAAGTCGCCGATACGTTTTCCAAAAACTTGCTCGTTATCTACAATGTAGTTTTTGTTGAGCATTGAAGGGTAATTGGATTTTGCATCTTCATAATATTTTTCTTCTTCTTCTTTAATATTGATGCGGAAGAATTTTGGGGAAAGTCGACAGAACAAGATCACGCCAATAACACCAAACGGATAGGCAATACCATAACCGATCGAAGCTTCTCCAGCTCCTTTGGTGGCTTCAATAGCTGCCGCTAAACCTGGTGTGGATGTCAGTGCTCCTGTGAACAAACCTACTGCCATGGCCAGGTCGATATCGAATAAATAGGCGCAACCCAAAGCGGTTAATCCTCCTGAAAGGACAATGGTTACTGCAACAATAATTAACTTTGATCCCTGTGTTCTAAAGGAATCAAAAAAGGCGGGACCCGCCTGAATTCCTATCGTCAGGATAAAAAGAATCAGCCCGATTGTTTTAAAAATGGGTGGGATAGAATAGCCCAAATGTCCGAAAAAAAGTGCCACAAAAATAACCATCGAGGCATCAAAGGAAACACCTTTAATTTTGATCCGTCCCAACAGCATTCCTATCGCAATCACGAGAAATAGTATAAAGTAGTCTATTTCAAAAAGATGTGAAAAGTCCATTGATTATTTTAGATTGATTATGTGAATAATGACAAAACTACATGAAAATTGTGGGTCTTGAACTGATGTAAATCAATAAATTGTTTTGATAATTATCTTTGATTGATTTTTCGTAAAATTGTGGGTTAGAAATTCAGTAGATGAAAAAATCAGCCACTTTTGTTTATTGATAATTGTGGTTTTAGTAAATTGGAAAGTATGTAAAAAAGGTTGGGCGAGTTTTTGAACTTGAATTTGTAACAAATTTATAGGTTTAGCTACTTTTTTTCGCCTCGGCGTGTACTTTTTCACGGGCTTTCAACGTACAAAATGATAGCATTAACCCAAGATTATTGATGAAATACCCAACCCTATATTTACTGGCAATTATTCTATGTATTAGCTGTAATCAGAAGTCGGATCCTGGTCCCTCGGAACGAAATCGAACGGGTGGCTATTACTGGAATTTAATTCCGCCCCGAATGGACACCTATAACGTGCCTGTTTCTTTTCATTATTTTATTGAAGAAAGTGATGAGGACTTTGAGGTGATGGAAGGGCGTTTGGTAGAAATTGTGAAGGAGGTCAATCGTTTATTTGATAATGAATCTGCCTATCTGGAAAATCACGCATTTACTCGATTGGGCGTTAGTTTGGTGATTGATACCATTGTGGTGCACCGATTGGGTGAGGGAGATTTTGGAGAGGTTCAGGAGAGCTTTCGTAACAATAATCTTGACTTCTCCTATGTTGATAATTCTGATCATCTTTCGAGCGTCAGGGTGGGCATGATTCCTATTGATGATGATTTTTACCAAACAACCGCCTGGGGTGAATTTCCATATTTTCAGAATCAGCAAAATTCCATGCTTGGATTTACCTCAAGTGTCTATCTTGTGGAGTCGCTGCGCAATTACGATCAGCAAGTGAAAGACCACTATGGGATCGGTTTCCCGTATATTTTTGCGAATGAAGACACCTATACGACCAAACTTGGCGGCGAGTGGTTGGCCCATGAAATGGGACATATCCTGGGCTTATTTCATGTTTTTGGAAGAAATTGTGAGCGTACCGCGACGGATCCGCAAACGGGGCTAAGTGGCGTTTATGATATTGACTTTTGCGATGATACCTATGGTTACATTAACAATGGTTCTGGAGGTGTGGCAGCAAAGTGTACCGAGGGTCCTGAAGTTCCTGAATTCAGAACGAACACAAATGTGATGGATTATCGCGATTACACCACACGAATTACCAAAGATCAATTGATGCGTGTGCAAACTGTCCTCACCCGGGGATTGCCTATTTCAACGATTGTCATTCCACCGATTACCACCTGGGTTGGAGGCTTTGAGTCGCCGAATGCCAGATTGATGCCTGCAAGAAGCCGAGCGGATGATCAGCATTTACCTATCCGCTGCGCGACACAGCCTTAAGATTTCCCGCCATGGGACCGACATTCATAAACCTGAAGGATCAACTTTCAGGTTTTTTTTGTTAATATCGGAGATGGAAGAGGAACAGCTCAAAATACAACGCTCCAATGGGGTCATTGATGTGACTTTAAACCGTGATCATAAACGGAATGCATTCAGTCAGGAGATGAGTGAATCATTGATTGAATTATGTCAGCAGATCGATTATCAGCAGGATCGCATTTTGGTTATTCGCGCCCATGAAAATGCCAAAGTATGGTGTGCGGGTCATGACCTGTCAGTATTTGATCAGCTTGAATCTTTTTTGGACAACAACCCGATGTTAGCACTTTTTGATGCGCTGATGTCATGCCCAATCCCGATCATGAATCTGATTACAGGTGATGTGTATGCGGGTGGCCTTTGCCTCGCCATTTGTGCTGATTTTAATTTGGCGCGTTCCCACATTAAGGTGGGAATGCCACTGAATAAAATGGGACTTCCTTTGAATGAACGGATTTATGGTCAGTTTATTCATACCATTGGCCTTATGAAAACGAAGCAGCTCCTTCTGACGGGGCAGCCAATTTATGGGGAGTCGGTTTTGGAACAACTGGGACTTTTTACCGCGGTTTTTGCTGATCAACAAGCATTAGAGGAGTATGCGGATCAACTGATAGAAGGAGTGAAATCTTGTAGTCCCATGGGGCTCCGAAATTCCAAGTTGGAGCTCAATGCCTTGGCCAATAGCAAGATGATTCACGAGGATGCCCATGATCTGCGGAAGGAAGTATTGTTGAGTGAAGATCTGAAAAACAGGGTCGCTTCCATGCAAAATAAATTTAAGAACCATCATTAGCATGCTTTGCCGTGTGATACAATTATAAGAACTATGAAGCGTTTTGATTTAATCATTATTGGTGCAGGGCCCATTGGGATGGCCACAGCAATTGAAGCACAGCAAAAAGGGCTGAATTATCTGGTATTGGAAAAAGGGTGCCTGGTTAATTCTTTGTATAAATATCCTACGAATATGACTTTCTTTTCCAGTTCAGAAAATCTTGAAATTGGAGCGGTACCCTTCCTGTCGAATAATGTGCGCCCAACAAGACCCGAAGCACTGGAATATTACCGTCGTGTACAGACGAGCCACCAACTTCAAATTCATTTATTTGAGGAGGTTACCTCTCTTGAAAAAGTGGATCATCAATTTGAGGTGGTTACTACTAAGGATGCCTATACCGCGGCATCGGTCGTTATCGCCACAGGCTTTTTTGATTTCGCCAATCTGTTACAGATTGAAGGGGAGCAGCTGCCGAAAGTAATTCATTATTATGATGACCCTCATTTTTATGCCTTTTCAAATGTGGTGGTGGTAGGGGCGGCTAATTCTGCCATTGATGCAGCTTTACAAACCTATCGAAAAGGTGCGAATGTTACCCTAATCATGAGAGAGGGAGCCATCTCTGATCGTGTGAAATATTGGGTGAAGCCTGATATTGAAAACCGAATAAAAGAAGGTGCTATCGCGGTGCATTATGAAAGTGAACTGTTGGAGATCACTCCAAAATCGGTAAAATTCAAAAATCAAGTAGGGGAAGTGGTTGAAATTGACAATGATTTTGTGTTGGCCATGACAGGCTACCACCCTAATTTTGCCTTTTTAGAGGCTGCAGGTGTTCAGTTAACGGACCAGATTCCATTTTATGATCCGCAAACGAATGAAACCAATGTGGAAGGCCTCTACCTTGCAGGGGTTGTTTGTGGTGGGAAAATTACCAATGAATGGTTTATTGAAAACTCGATCATTCATGCCGAACGTATCTTAGGCGACATTTTAAACAAAAGGTCAGAAGTATTTTAATATCGTGCACGATATAAATAAATTTTCATTTATATTTGTCAGCAGATTACAATAGCATAAAACTTGTACCTAACATAAATATGAATAATCAAGCAGAAATGACAACACAGACGCTTTTTGAGGAATTGATTGAAGCACGCCGATCGAATCGGGTTTTTGATACCGAGCATCAGATGCCTGAGCACATTGTTGCTACGGCATTGGCATCGGCATTGAAATCGCCTAACAGTTCGAATATGCAAATGTGGGAGTTTGTCAGGGTAAAAAGCGACGATAAACGTAAAGCAATGGTGCCTATATGTTTGGGGCAGTCGGCTGCTTCTACCGCTTCGGAATTTGTGGTGGTTGTTGCTCGTCCTGATTATTGGAAAACCCGTTCTGAGTTCAATTATGAAAAATTAAAAAATGAGTACGGGGAGTCTTCTGATAAATTTGCCAAGGTAAAATCTTACTATAAAGATTTAATGCCTAAGGTTTATCGAAATGATGCACTGGGGATTCTTGGAGGCCTCAAAAGATTAATGGCGACTGTGGTAGGATTGTTCCGTCCAATGGTTCGTGAATTGGGCAAGCAAGATATTATGGCGACCATCCACGGCTCAAATTCATTGGCGAGCATGACCTTTATGTACGCCATGACTGCTCAAGGTTATGATACTTGTCCATTGGGAGGATTTGATAGTGTGCGACTCAAGAAGTTGTTAAATCTACCTTCAAGTACTGAAATTACAATGGTGATCGCCTGTGGAAAAGGGACACCTTCAGGAATTTGGGGCGAACGCCATCGGGTGCCTTATGAAGAGGTGGTTCGCACTGTATAATGATAAAAAAAGGAGATGATCATCATCTCCTTTTTTGTTTTTATTCCGCATAGATTTATCTTCACATATGAAGATTAAACCGTTTTACAGGCTGATACTTTTGGCCTTACTTTTTAGCGTACACCAACCTGTTCAGGCACAACAATATACCCGCCAAGATACCCTCAGAGGTGCCAATGGTCCCAATCGTGCATGGTGGGATTTAGTTTATTATCACCTCAATGTTCGGGTGTTTCCTGATCAGCAATCAATTTCTGGGGAGAATATTATGAAGTTCGTGGCCCTGAAAGAAGGGCAAACGCTTCAAATCGATTTACAAGCCCCCATGCAACTGACCCGTGTAGCGCAGCATGGCGATAATCTGAAGGTTACCGCGATAGGTAATGCTTATATGGTACAGTTGCCTAAAGTGATGAAAGCCGGCGAGCAAGGGCAGCTTTCCCTTTTCTTTGAGGGGCAACCACCCGTAGCGAAAAACCCGCCTTGGGATGGTGGTTTCGTGTGGAGCAAGGATTCTGTCAGTCAAAAACAACCAAAACATTTTATTGCCTCTGCCTGCCAGGGGGAAGGGGCAAGTTTATGGTGGCCCTGTAAGGATTTTCCTGCCGATGAGGTAGACAGTATGGATATTTCTATTACTGTACCAAGCGGTTTAATGGATGTTTCGAATGGGCAATTGGTTGAGGTGAATAAAAATCGAAAGACAAAGACCACAACTTATCACTGGCAGGTTAAGAACCCGATCAACAATTATGGGGTGAATATCAATGTGGCAGATTACGCTTCTTTTGATGAAATCTATGATGGAGAAAAAGGACCTTTGCATTGTTCCTATTATGTGCTGAAGTCAGACCTCCAAAAAGCCAAAAGACAGTTTCAGCAAGTGCCAAAAATGCTCAAGGCTTTGGAGCACTGGTTTGGGCCTTATCCTTTTTATGAGGACGGATTCAAGCTCGTTCAAACACCTTATCTCGGGATGGAACACCAAAGTTCGGTTACTTATGGTAATGGCTTTAAGAATGGCTACAAAGGCACTGATTTGTCTGGAACGGGTTGGGGGCAAACTTTTGATTTTATCATTGTGCACGAGGCAGGGCATGAGTGGTTCGCCAATAATATCACCAATAAAGATGTTGCTGATATGTGGATTCATGAAGGGTTTACCACTTATTCCGAAGCGCTGTATGTAGAATATTATGAAGGCAAGGAAGCCTGCGATGAGTACATGCGCGGGATAAGAAGCAGAATTTTAAACGACCGTCCTGTGATTGGACATTATGGTGTCAATGAGGAAGGATCTGGCGATATGTATGTGAAAGGCGCATGTATGCTGCATACGCTTAGGCAAATTGTGAATGATGATGCGCTTTGGCGATCGATGCTTCGCGGGATGAACGAAACTTTTTATCACCAAACGGTGAGCGCAGCGCAAATAGAAGGATATATGGCCACCAAAACGGGCTTGGAATTAAAGCCCTTTTTTGATCAGTATCTGCGTACCACGCAAATTCCTGTGATGGAGTATGAAATTCAGGATGGGTATTTAAATTACCGCTGGACGAACTGTGTCGCAGATTTCAATATGCCGATTGCTTTATCCATTGGGGGGGATTCCATGATTTTGGATGCTTCCAAAAAATGGCATTCTTTGAAGTTGCCAAATGCTGAGGTTAGCGTTGAGATTAATCAAAATTTGCTGATTGGGCAACAATTCAATGGCCGATTTGATAACGCAGCACATCAGCAATAGCTATTTTTCGACGGCCTTTAATGTATTTAAATCCTATAAATTGATCCTAAAAAGTACTTATTCAGCCCACCTTATGATGTAAAGGATAACCTTTCGATCCTATTTTCATTCTCTATTTAGTATTGACTCACATCTAATATATGAAAATGAAAATTGGGAAAGTTTTGACCACAGTGGCCCTCGGGGCATTATTCTTAGGCGCCTGTTCAAGCGACGATGAAAACGTGCAGCCTGTGCCTCAGTTGCAGATCACGAATTCGGCAGATCAAGTTTTAAAAGTTGAACCTGGTGATGAATTTAAAATGGATCTTGGTTTACAAAATGAAACCGATCGTGTGACCTGGTCAGCGGATACTTTGCCTGCGGGATTGAGCATCAATTCAAAAACGGGGGAAATTACAGGTAACTTTGCTGAATTGCCGAGTCGTTTGTATTCTGTCTTTTCAAATATTAAAGTGGTGGCCGATGATGATACCACCAATGCCAATTCGAGCATTGTCAATTGGCATTTGTTGAATTTGGCTGAAGGGGAACCGATATTAAGTGTTAATGCGGGAGGCAAAGAATCTTTCACCAATGATTTCGGTGAAACGTTTGAAGCGGATAAGTATTTTACAGATGGCATCGTTCATACTTGGTTTGAAGATCAAGAAATCATGAACACTCCGCAGCGGGAGATTTTTGTTACTGAGCGATATGGAGAAGAGTTCAGTTATGATTTTGATGTTGAAAATGGAAAATACATTGTCGAGTTGCATTTTTCTGAAAACCGTTGGGATGGTGGCGCTTTCCGACGATTCCATATTGATATTGAGGGGCAAACGGTAGAGGAAGCTTTGGATATTTGGAAAGAGGCCAATGCTTTAAATTCTACAGGAACAGGTAAATTCTTTGCGATTAATAAGGAGTACCAAACTACTGTAGTGGATGGTCAGTTGAATATCCGTTTTTACCTTTCGACCTTGGGCAGAGATTTTCCAAAAGTCTCAGGAATATCGATTCGGAAGTTTAATGAATAGGAATAATTTCAAAAATATAGGAATAGTATAGTGAATAAAAAAACGGGTTTATCCCGTTTTTTTTGTGTTTTATGTAACTGTTTTGTCCTTTAAAAGTACATTAAAGCAACATCATCTTAACCTATTTTGTAATTTATGCGTTTAGCAATTTCTTTTTTTTGCTTGTTGTTGGCCCTCGGGTGTCAGGATCAGAGCAACCAGCAAGCACCTGCTGCGGCAATACCTGTTAAATATCAGGTGATTAAGGCTCAGAAAATCAATAGTTTATTAGAATATAGTGGCGAGGTTCGTGCTGAAAATCAGCGGGCTTTGTCTTTTCCTGTCCCTGGCCGAATTGGAAAGGTATATGTCGAAGAGGGCGATCAGGTGAAAAAGGGGCAACTGCTGATGCAGCTCGAGCAAAATGAATATCAGCAAGGGCTTCTTGTGGCAGAAAAGAAAATGTCACAGGCGCAGAGTGAATACGATCGACTGAAGAAAATGTATGATCGACAATCATTAACCAAGTCCGATTTTCTGAAAATTGAAACCGCCCTCGCCGAGGCCAAAGCTAATTTGGTGGTTTTTCAGCGGAAACTTTCTTACACACAAATTCGAGCAAATGAACAAGGACGGGTTGACCGTCTTTTTGTGCGTTCAGGAGAAACGGTAAAGGAGGGTGTTCCTGTGATATCGATGTTGCACAGTGGCCAATATTCTATTCAGTTTTCATTGCCCGAAAATCAGATTGCAAAAGTGAAGGTGGGCGACAGTCTACGTTTCCGTGTACCAAGTATCAGTAAATCTTATTTCAACGCCACGGTGGATCATATTCGCCCATCTGCCGATGTGCTTACCCGTAGCTTTGCGGTTTTTGCGAATATCGAGAAGGCACCCAAAAACTTGATGCAGGGGATGGTCGCCGAAGTTAATATTCAGGTCAATGGCAGTCAGCCTCAATTGGTAATTCCTACCAATTATGTTGTCCCTGATCCCGATGGAAATCTTTTTGTATTTATTGTTCAGGGTAACCGAGCCGTCCGAAAACGGGTGATCGGTGATCAGCTTGTGGGAAAAGGAATGCTAATAGAGCAGGGACTTTCTCAGGGAGACAGCCTGATTGTTGCCGGGCAGTGGAAATTAACGGATGGTCGTCAGGTAAAGGTAGTAGGGCATGGAACTTATTAAAAGTGCAATTCTCAATCGGCAGGTAACCCTGACCCTGACTTTCATGATTCTCTGTGGTGGTTTATATGCCTTGCTGCATATGTCGCGCAGGGAAGACCCACAGTTTAATATCAGACAGGGCTTGGTCGTTGTCGCTTATCCTGGTGCAGGAAGTCTTGAGGTCGAGCAACAGGTTGTTCGGAAGGTCGAAGAGTTACTTTTTACTTTTAAGGAAGTGCGCAAGGCCAAAACATTTTCTAATTCTCGGGCAGGACTCGGCTATATAGTCGTGGAGCTTGAAAAGAATGTTACTGATCCTGAAAAATTTTGGTCCAAGCTTCAGCATGAGCTCAATACATTGAAAAAAATGAGTCTTCCGCCGTCCGTGCTTGGCCCTGTGGTGGAAACGGGCTTCGGGGAAACTATTGCGCTGTTAATTGGTGTTCGTTCAGAGCAGCGTGATCAGGTAGAGCTGAGCACTTATCTTGAAAAGATTGAAAATCAGTTGCGAACCATTCCCGAAGTTTCCAAAATTCAGCGGGTAGGGGAGCAAACGGAAGCCATTTATATCGAGTCCGATTTAACAAAATTAAGTCAGTATGGGATATCGATGACGTCGTTGTTTTTAACCCTCAGGGGTGAAAATTACCTGTTTCCTGCAGGGAAGTTAAATTTGGGAGCTCAGGAAATTCCCTTGCATGAGCAAAGCCTTTTTTCCTCTACGGAAGATATCAGAAATCAGATTATTGGGCAGGGACCTGAAGGCGCAACGGTTCGTGTACGTGATGTGGGGACGGTGGAACGACGCTTCAAAAAGGCAGATAAGTTTATCCGTGTTAATGGCGAAGAGGCGCTTTTGCTTTCCATTGAAATGCTGGATGGTAATAATATCGTTGATTTTGGTGATGCCATCGCCGCAGCACTTCAGCAGGTGAAACCTTTATTGCCCGAAGATATAAAAATTGATTTCATCGTTAATCAGCCTAAGAATGTTGAAGATGCAGTCGATCGGTTTATTGAGGAGTTTTTTATCGCCATTGTAGCGGTGGTGATTGTGATCATTTTATTGTTGCCCTTTCGGGTGGCCGTCATCAGTGCGGTGGCTATTCCTGTCACCGTTGCCCTGACGTTTACATTACTTCAGGCTTTTGGCATTGAATTGCAGCAGGTGTCCCTCGCCGCCCTTATTGTAGTGCTCGGAATGCTGGTCGATGATGCGATTGTAATTGCTGATAATTATGTGGAAAAGCTGGATGAGGGAAAGAACACTTTTGAGGCTGCCTGGTCTGCGGCCAATGAATTGAAAATCCCTGTGCTTACGGCTTCTTTGACGATCATTGGGTCTTTTCTGCCTTTGGTTATTTTAACAGGGTATGTTGGTGAGTTTATTTATTCCCTGCCGATAACGGTTGCTATTGCGATCAGTAGCTCCTATTTGGTTGCGATGTTTCTCACGCCCTTGCTTTGTCATCACTTCATTAAAAAAGGCCTGAATGAGGACAAGAAACCTGAAAAAAAGGGCGTGCTTGACCGTCTGCAGGATTTTTACAATTACCTGATTGAGAAAAGTTTTGCCTATACGAAACTGACCATCCTTTTTTCCCTGCTCTTTTTAGTGGTGGGGGGCATAGCCTTTTTATTCATTCATCAAAAACTATTTCCTGCAGCGGAAAAAGATCAGTTTGTCATTGAGTTGTTTATGCCTGAAGGGACGAATCTGGAAACCACCAATAAAGCAATAAAGGAAGTCGAGAGGCGTATTGCCAAGGATGAGCGAATGGTGAATTATACCACCTTTGTTGGGCAGGCGGCTCCGCGGTTTTACTATAATTTTTCTCCAGAATTTCCGAAAGCCAATTACGCACAAGTATTGGTGAATACAATTTCTGTGGAAGCAACACAGGAGATGGTCAGTGAACTCGAAAAAACCATTGATGTGTGGGTGCCTGAGGGCATTATTTTAGCCAAACAAATGCAGCAGGGGGTTACCCATGATGCGCCTGTGGAAGTACGTATTTTTGGCGATGACCTGAAAGTGCTCCAAAATTTGGGTGTAAAAGTTGAAGCCATTTTGAACAAACTCCCTACGGCATACCGCGTGGAATCAGACTTTAAAAACCCCTATTTTTCCCTTGATCTTGAGGAACGAAAATGGGAGGCAAGCCGTCTGGGAATTACCAACGCCTCGATTGCCAAGAATTTGCAAGTAGCCCTGAGTGGTTTTACGGTGTCCAATTTTTATGAAGGGAATAAGGTACTCGATATTATTATTGAAGAGCCAGCCAGTCAAAATGACCGCTATGAGTCCGTTGGAAACACCTATATTGTTTCTCCATTAAGTCGCGAGAAAGTACCCTCAAGCCTGGTCGCTGACGTAAGCCCGAGTTGGCAGATCTCCAACCTCAAGCACCGCAATGGCCGACGAACGCTGACGGTTCTTTGTCGCCATTTGGAATCAGATTTTCCTTCTGAGCAAATGGCCGCCGTGCGTGCGGATATTGAAAGCATTCCACTGCCTCCAGGTTATATGATCGAATATGGTGGCGAATTTGAAGACCAGAATGAAACGTTCTCAGAGATGTATGTTGCTGTGGCGCTGAGTGTGGTGTTGATCTTTATGATTATTTTGCTTCAGTTCCGAGACCTTAAAGAGGTGTTTTTGGTGTTGGTAGCGATTCCCTTTTGTGTTCCCGGTGCCATGATCGGCTTGTCGATTTTAGGCTATCCTTTCGGATTTACTGCCTTTGTCGGTTTGGCATCTTTGGCGGGAGTTACCGTTCGGAACTCCATCATTTTAGTAGATTATGCAAATTTCCTTCGCGCGGAAGGGCATGATGTTCGGGAGGCGGCGATTCTCGCTGGTGAACGCCGAATTCGTCCAATATTCCTGACCACGTTAGCCGCTGCGGTAGGTGTGGTTCCGATGATTATTTCGGGCAGCGAAATGTGGGCTCCTTTGGCAACGGTGATTGCTTTCGGTCTGGTATTCGCCATGTTTATGACCCTTATCGTTGTTCCGGTGCTATATTATTTATTATTGAAAGAGGATAAAACGGGAAATGCTAAGGTCGGAAAAACATTGATGTTGTTGCTCTTGCTATTGCCCGTTTCGCAGTTGAGCTGGGGGCAGGTTCAGGAAAAATCACTCAGCCTTGATGAGGCTTTACTGATGGCTTACGAACAAAATCCGCTGTTGCAGGCGGCGGCTTTAAAACTGGAAGAGAAATCTCTGAATATTAAGGTGGCGAAATCGCTTTACTATCCGCAGGTGCGGGCAAACGGATCGATGTTTTATTGGTACAACACCAAAAAAGTTACTGATGCTGAAATTTCCCTCGTGGATTTACCGATCATCGGGAGTGTGCCACCCTTAGGTTTAACCACAGAATTTGTAATCCCAGAACAGGGACGATTCGCGGGCTACGGCTCCGTAGGCGTTTTTCAGCCCGTGAGCCAGTTGTTTAAAATTGGCAGTGGGGTGAAATTGGCTGCCTTGGAACTCGAAGAGGAGCAGGCTTCTTATTCCAATGCGGTTTCGAAAGTGACGGTAGGAGTAACAAAGCTGTATTTGGGGATGCTGATTGAAAAGGCGAAGTTGCGTGAGCAGGACAGTCAGTTGGCCTTGACGAAAGAAAAACTGAAGGAAGCCACAGATGCGGTAGAAAATGGTCATTTGTTACAGGCTTACGAATATGGGCTGAAAGCCGAAACATTGCAGCAACAGAGTGAAATTCGCAAGATTAATACCACCTATATGGATTATCAGCGGAAATTTGCGCAGTTGCTGAGTTGGCCTGTTGATTCCATTACAGGCTTACAGGTTCCTACTTCAATGCTCATTGATTCGCTGTACCAACAGTTGGGTGATCTGCAAACCACCAATACGGATTTAAAAAAAGCTGACCTACTCATGCAAAAGGCAGAATTAGGTTGGCAGGCAAGTAAGCAAGATTTTATTCCTGACTTAACCCTGTTTGCAACGGGTTTGTATGTCGGTGGAGTGCCTGTAATGCCTGAGTTGAATGTGTTGGTGGGGGTTAATTTCAATTGGACGATCCTAAGTTGGGGGAGTAGAAATAAGGAAGTCGAAATTAGGAAGTTGCAAATGAAACAAGCCGCCCTGAATTTACAGAATGAATTGAAAGAGCAGGCCATTTCGGCGGGAAATGCAGAAGATCAGTTAAAGCTTGCCGAGGAATTACTTACTGTGGCAAAGAAAGCGGTTTTCTTTCGGGAGGAAGTGCTTCGAGTGAAAGGCGATGCCTTTGAGAATGAGTTGATCACCAAAAAGGATTTGCTGGAAGCGAAAATGGAGTACCATAAAAGTGAAAGGCAGTTGTTGGAGGCGCAATTGAATTTATTATTGAAAAAGGCGGAATTGGTAGCGGTTTATGGAAAATATGGCAGTTAGGTTGACATATTTTCATCTGTTGAAGGTCAAAACACCAAAGAGTAAAAAAATATTCTTAATTTTGAGCCACAATTGATCTATTGCCTTTTTGACGGTGCGACCTTTCTGAAAAGGGGTAAACCTAATCACCCAATCAAGCTTTATAAATTGACTATAAATGGAAAAAAATATTTTAGTTTTAGGGCATAAAAACCCTGATACCGATTCTATATGTTCTGCATTGGCCTATGCAGCACTAAAAAATAAATTGGAAATCCCTGCCACGGCTGTTCGTCTTGGTGACCTGAACAAGGAGACTGCCTTTGTTTTGGATCACTTCAAGGTGACGCCCCCAGTGTTCATGGACTCCATCAGGCCACAGCTGAAAGATATTAAGTCTGCGACCAAAGCGGTAATCGATGACCGCCTGACGTTAAAGCAAGCGCTTGAAATCCTGACAAGAGAGAATATCTCAAGCCTGCCTGTAGTTGGTGCCGACAAAAAGATTGAGACCATGCTCCACGTTTCAGATATCGCCAATGCTTATCTGGAAATGAGTACTTTGACCATCTTCAAGCAATTTGAAACTACTTATCAGAAAGTGGCCGAAACTATTGCTGGTGAAATGGTGAATAAGTCCTTGCCACAGGGAATTGTAAAAGGTAATTTATTGTCTCTGAATAACCTTAATTTGCAAGAAGGTGGCGATATTGTAATTTTGGAGTTGCTGAAAGAGAACCTTGAAAAGCTGAAGGAATCAAAGGCTGGATTGGTCATTTGGTGCCCGATTGATTACAGTCAGGAAATTGATTTCGCAGGTTTCGATATTCCTGTGCTCAAGGTGGATAACGGGTTCTTCAAAGTATTTAAACTGATTTCTCAGTCGGTAACAGTAGCCTCTATTCTTCAGAAAAAACCATTCTACATGTTCCGTACCACGGATACCATTGAATATGTAGAAGGGCTGATGAAAGAAGCTGATCAAACGAACTTCCCTGTAGTAGATGAGGAAGGTCACGTTTTTGCCACCATCAAGAATAAGGATTTACAGAATGTGGATCGCCGAAGTGTGGTGTTGGTCGATCATAATGAGAAAGCTCAGGCGATTGATGGAATTGAAACTGCCCAGATTTTAGAGATTGTCGATCATCATAAATTTGGTAACTTCTCAACGATTGAACCATTGATGATTCGTGCCGAACGGGTAGGTTGTTCATCAACCATCATTTTGGATTTGTACCGTTCCAATGGGTGTCTGCCTGAACCAAAAATTGCAGGCCTGATGCTCAGTGCGATTATCTCTGATACCCTCTTATTTAAATCGCCTACCTGTACACAGCAGGATATTGATGCGGCAATGGACTTGTCGGAAATTGCTGGGGTTTCACCTCGAGAATATGGAATGGAAATGTTGATTGCTGGGGCTTCTTTGGGAGATAAACAACCGAAAGACCTGATCAATATGGATATGAAAGAATTTGCGATGGGTGATTATAAAACTGCTTTGGCACAAATAAATACCGTGGATGTACAGGGTGTTTTAGCGAAGCAGGAAGAATATAAAACCGTGATTGAAGAGGCGATCAAAGCCAAAGGTTATGATTTATTCCTTTTCGTCATTACTGATATTCTTAACAACGGTTCACAAGCCATGGTCTATGGCCGCGCAACTGATTTGTTTGAAGAAGCCTTCAGTATTCCATTGGAGAACAATACTGCCTGGATGCCAGGCGTTGTATCGCGTAAAAAACAACTGGTGCCAAATTTGATGGCCGCAGTCATGTAATTGATATTGAACAGAATAAAAAAGCCACTTTCGAGTGGCTTTTTTTGTGCTAATTATTTGCTGCAGGGATTTGCATGGGAATGCGGACTTGCGTTTTGTCCCAACTCATAACCCATGTCAATTTATTGGCGCTGGTAGAGGGAACCACTGTCATGGTGAACTGATCCATTGTTTTGGCTAATTGTTGCGAAGGGACTTGCACACGCAGCAGGTCCTGCTCGGGTTCGAAAACTTCACTGACGGGGGATTTTCCCCAATACCCGATTTTTTTATTTATCGCCACTGTCCAGTCGCGTTCACCAGGAATGGTATATACCGAGTATTTTCCTTCAGGGACAGGTTGACCATTAATAGTAATATCCTTGGTGACCATTATTTCTGTGGCATCATTTGCCCCTGTGCGCCAAATTTCACCATAAGGAACCAAGGCACCTTCTTCTTTTGTTCCAAAAATTAGGCGGTCTTTTTTAAAAGGTCTACCGTAGGTGATTTGCAGGCTGAACAAATCATTTTCATACTTGACGGTATCCATGGGGCTCATTTTGTAAGCCTGTTCCTTCACTTGCTCGCAACTCATGATGGCGAGCAGGCACATTAATATGCCTAAGATGGTCGTATGTTTCATTATTTCGGAAGTGGTTTTAGGTTATATTATTGTTATAAACTAAATTTTTCTCCGAAGGTGCTGAAAATGGATTATTTTAATGTATTGGGCAAACCAGTGAAAACAGTTCAGTAATATGTTTAGGGATAAAACTTTTTTGATGACTAATAATGATCGGACTTTGCAGAAGCTCCGGGTGATCGCAACATAATTTCATCAATTCTTGAGGCGAAAGTTCATCGATGTGCTCATTGAACATCTGATAATAAGCACTATCCGTATTCATCATTTGCCAAATAGGGATGTGTAGCTGAATAAGAATACGCTCGATGAAATGGGGATTGAGCTTAACTTTTTCGAGGTCAATTTCTTTTAGCGTTGGTAAGATGCTTCTCGATTCACAGATGATTTTTTGGTCAGAGAACTTGCTGCTGTTGTAAATAATCAGGTCGGTATTTATTTCTTGTAGCTCCATAACTTTCTGATTTATAGGGTATACTATAATTTACGACCTATTACACTCATCGAGAAGGATAATTGTTAGTCTGAAACATGACAAATACTTCCTTTTATATAAAGAAATATAACGCTGACCTGTAATTCGTCTTATTTCAAACAAATGCCAAATAAGTTTTAATGCTCATTTAATTTTGGCCAATAAATTATGAGAATCATAAAAAATATAAGGTAATCCTTGCACTTGAAATTTTTTCAACATTAATTTGTACCATAATGAATTACACAGACACAAATATCGCCCTAACAAACGATCTTCGAGCTCTCCGCTCGGCGACAGAGGTGATTTGTGTGCGCGTTTCCCGACGCCGCCCCTTGGGGGGCTAATTTTATATTGAGGCTACGTGCCTCGATCAATCTGCACAATTATACTATCCATTTACATATACTGTAAATGTGATATCAAAAAAAGAAAAGTCGCAAAGTAAGAACTGTGTCATATTTATTGACCTGCTTGTTTTTTATATTTGTTTGGACTTTTCGACCTTGTTTCATTATTCTTTTTATGATTTTTTATCATGTCCATTAAGATTATTCAAGCGTCTGAAGCTTATAGTCATTATACCGATGCCATTTGCGCAG
Organism: Persicobacter psychrovividus; assembly: GCF_036492425.1. NCBI lineage: Bacteria > Pseudomonadati > Bacteroidota > Cytophagia > Cytophagales > Persicobacteraceae > Persicobacter > Persicobacter psychrovividus. Next base: position 84,944 of record NZ_AP025295.1, on the reverse strand, counting down.
CATTGGCCAATTCCGCCAAAGAGCGCGGTACTGGTATTGCCACCCGTTCAGCAGAATATATTGAGGGGAAATTACGAAGTGGTAAAGCGGTATTGGCTTTAACTTCTGAAGGGGAGTTTGCTGGCTTCAGCTATATTGAGGTTTGGGGGCACGAGAAGTTTGTCGCAAACTCTGGATTGATCGTATTGCCACAATTCAGAAAATATGGACTTGGTAAAAAGATTAAAGCAGCCATCTTTAGGTTGTCACAGGAGTTATATCCGGAAGCAAAAATTTTCGGCATTACAACCAGTATGCCTGTGATGAAGATTAATTCTGACTTGGGCTACCGTCCTGTGACTTTTTCAGAACTAACTGATGACCCGACGTTCTGGGCTGGCTGTAAAAGCTGCAAGAATTATGATATTCTTCAGCGCAATCAGCAGAAAATGTGCTTATGCACAGGTATGCTCTATGATCCTTCGACGGTCAGTAAGAGCAATGTAAAGAAGGCTATTGAGAAAATACTCAAGGTTACTCAAAGAAAAAAAGCGGTTTAATTTTTATATACCATTATCATGTCAACCAATAAAGAAAAAGTAGTTTTAGCGTTCAGTGGTGGTTTGGATACCTCCTATTGTGTAAAATATTTGTCCAATGAAAAAGGGATGGATGTACATACTGCCATTGTCAATACTGGTGGTTTCACAGAAAAGGAGCTTGAAGAAGTGGAAATGAAGGCCATGAGCCTTGGTGCTGCTTCGCATAAGACGATCCGCCAGGTGGAAACCTTTTATCAGCAGTGTGTAAAATACCTTATTTTTGGCAATGTTTTGAAAAACAATACTTACCCACTTTCAGTAAGTGCGGAGCGTGTTTTTCAGGCAGTTGGAATTGCGGAATACGCTCAGGAGGTTGGTGCAACACACATTGCCCACGGAAGTACAGGAGCGGGAAATGACCAGGTTCGTTTTGATATGATTTTCCACATTTTGTGCCCACATATTCAAGTGATTACTCCTATTAGAGACATGAAGTTAAGCCGTCAGGAGGAGATTGATTATTTGGCCAAACATGGTGTGGAAAAAGAGTGGGCACAGGCGAAATATTCGATTAACCAGGGACTGTGGGGAACAAGTGTTGGCGGGGAAGAAACCCTGACCTCGAACCTTGCTTTACCCGAGGAGGCCTATCCTACTCAAGTAACTGAAACTGCGGTAAAACAGATTACACTGCACTTTAAAGAAGGAGAGCTCGTTCAGGTCAATGATCAAAAAAATGCTCCGGTAAAAAATATTGAGTACCTGAATGCGATCGCCGCCCCTTATGGAATCGGAAGAGACATTCATGTTGGTGATACCATTATCGGTATTAAAGGGCGTGTCGGTTTTGAAGCTGCGGCACCGTTAATCACCATCAAGGCGCATCACGCACTCGAGAAACATACACAAACAAAATGGCAACAGTACTGGAAAGAGCAGTTGGGGAATTGGTATGGAATGTTGGTGCATGAAGGGCAATTCCTTGATCCTGTGATGCGTAACATTGAAGGATTTTTGACAGAAACGCAGGAGAAGGTCAGCGGGAAAGTTTTTGTAACCCTGGCACCTTATCGTTTTCAGGTAGATGGTATTGAGTCTGAAAATGACCTGATGAGTGGCGATTTTGGGAAATACGGGGAAGAAAATTTAAGCTGGTCAGGTGAAGATGTTAAAGGATTTACCAAGATGCTGGCGAATCAAACGAAAATCTATCATGCAATCCATAACAAAAACAACAATGATTAAGGTCGGTATCATCGGTGGGGCGGGTTATACCGCAGGAGAACTTTTAAGATTGCTGGTCAATCACCCGAAAGTTCAGATTAGCTTTGTGCAATCTACAAGTCAGGCGGGAAAAGCGGTAACGAGCATCCATCATGATTTGGTAGGCAGCACAAATATGGAATTTGTGGCCGAGATGCCTAAAGGTGCGGATGTCATTTTCCTTTGTATGGGACATGGAAAGTCGCGGGAATTCATGGAAAAGACGCTGGTAGATTCTACCACTAAAGTCATTGACCTGAGCCACGACTTTAGACTGAAAGATAAAAGTATTGCCTCGGATCATCGTGTATTTATTTACGGTTTGCCCGAGCTGAATAAAAACGCAATCAAGGGTGCGAATCATATTGCAAACCCAGGTTGTTTTGCTACCGCTATTCAGTTGGCTTTATTGCCTGCGGCAGATATTATTCAGGATGATGTGCATATACATGCCATCACAGGAGCCACTGGTGCCGGTCAGAATCCTACTGCCACAACGCATTTTTCGTGGAGAAACAACAACGTTTCTCATTACAAAGCTTTTGAGCATCAGCATTTGGGAGAGATTGGTGAGAGTATGGTGCAGGCAGGTAAAGGCTTTGACCATACCATTAATTTTCTGCCCATCCGCGGGGATTTTGCAAGGGGGATTTTTGCCACGGCCTATTTTAAGTCAGACCTGACTGCCGAAGAGGTGAAAAGCAAATATCAGAAATTTTATAAAGATGCTGCTTTTACGCATGTAGTCGACCATAAAGTGTCTTTGAAAGAAGTGGTCAACACCAATAAATGTGTACTGAATATCGAGAAAATTGACGGTAAGATTTTGATTACCTCATGCATCGATAACCTTTTAAAGGGAGCTTCAGGGCAGGCAGTTCAAAATATGAACCTCATGTTTGGACTTCCTGAACATACTGGAATTCAGCTTAAATCTATCGCTTTTTAGTTCTGCCAATATGAATTTATTTGATGTATATCCGCTGTTGCCTATTACATTGACACACGGTGAAATGTGCCGTGTTTTTGATAATCAGGGTAATGCTTATTATGACTTATACGGAGGGCATGCTGTGATTTCCATTGGGCACAGTCATCCGCATTACCTGCAAAGATTGCAGGAGCAAATGCGAAAAATAGGCTATTATTCCAATAGCGTTGGCATCCCAATTCAGCAGCAGGTGGCCGATAAATTAGGCAAGCTGTCCAATTACGATGAGCACCAGTTGTTTTTCTGTAACTCAGGTGCAGAAGCGGTGGAGAATGCTTTGAAGTTGGCTTCTTTCCATACGGGGAAATCTGAGGTGATCGCCTTCAAAAAAGGGTTTCATGGCCGAACGTCAGGCGCAGTAGCAGTTACCGACAACCCAAAAATTCAGGCACCATTTAACCAGTGCCACCAGGTGAGTTTCCATGAAGTGGAACAGGTGGATACGGTACGTGAACGTCTGGAGGCGGGCAATGTAGCAGCGATCATCATTGAAGGAATTCGTGGTGTGGGCGGAATTTATGTGCCTTCATCCTGGTTCATGCAATCGTTGCGGAACCTTGCTGATAAGTATGAGGCACTGTTGATCATCGATGAAATTCAGTCAGGTTTCGGACGTTCAGGGAAGTTCTTTGCGCATCAGCATCAAAATATCAAGGCGGATATTATCACGATGGCCAAAGGCATGGGGAATGGCTTTCCTGTGGGAGGTATTCTGATCGACCAGAAAATTAAAGCTTCTTTTGGACTCTTGGGCACCACCTATGGAGGAAATCACTTGGCTTGTGCGGCGACTCTGGCGGTTTTGGAGGTCATTGAAGAGGAAGAGTTAATGGCACATGTGGCTACAGCAGGTGCCGAATGGAAATCAGCTTTGGCGCAATGTCCTGGAGTGGTGAGTGTGGAAGGGGAAGGCTTTATGCTGGGGATTAACTTCGATTTTCCGATTAAAGATATTCGTCGCCAATTGGCGCTTGATCGATATATTCTTACGGGGGTTTCTGCAAATCCCAACCAAATACGCTTATTACCTACTTTAAATTTGGGCAAGGCTTCCATGGATCATTTTGTAGATCAATTGACTCAGGCCGTTAAATCGCTCGAATTAGTTTAATTAAATCAATTTTTATGTCAAGTACAGCAAAGTTCACCAACATCACAGATGTCAACAATTTAAATGCCTGGATCGAAGAGGCGCGCTATTTAAAAAGAAATCCGCACATCTTTAAGAAAGTTGGTGCAGGAAAATGTATCGGTTTGGTATTTTTTAACCCAAGCCTTCGAACGAGAATGAGCAGTCAGCGTGCCGCACAGTTACTGGGGATGGATACCATCGTATTGAATGTTGGTTCCGATGGTTGGAATCTGGAGATGAGTGACGGCGCTGTGATGGATCAGGGAGCACAGGAACATATTAAAGATGCCATTCAAGTGATGTCGCAATATTGTGACCTTTTGGCAGTTCGGGCGTTTGCCGACCTTAAAAATCGGGAGGAAGATTATTCTGAACGAATTTTGAATGATTTCATTAAGTATTCTGATGTGCCGGTGATCAGCCTTGAAAGCGCTACGGGACACCCGTTGCAGGCTTTTGCGGATATGATTACGATTGAGGAACAACGTGCTGAAGGGCGCCGTCCGAAGGTGGTTTTAACCTGGGCACCACATCCTCGGGCATTGCCTCAGGCGGTGGCGAATTCTTTTGTGGAATGGGTGAAAGCTTCTGATGCTGACCTGGTGATTACCAATCCTGAGGGATATGATTTGGCCAAAGAAGTTACCGAAGGGGTAAAAGTGGAATATGATCAGGATAAAGCTTTTGCGGATGCAGACTTTATTTATGCCAAAAACTGGTCAAGCTACGAAGAATACGGTAAAATTTTGAGCACCGATAGCGCTTGGCAGGTAACTTCAGAAAAAATGGCACTGACCAATAACGCCAAATTTATGCACTGCCTTCCAATTCGAAGAAATGTAGTGGCTTCCGATGAAGTAATTGACAATAGTATTGTGATCAAACAGGCCGAAAACAGATTGTTTGCCGCTGCGGTAGCTTTCAAAAAAGTGCTTGAACAAATAGAAAAGTAATGACCGCTGAGAAAGCCAAACTGAACATCATTAAGGTAGGGGGTAACGTGATTAACGATGCTGAAACCCTGTCAGGATTTTTAAAAGATTTTGCCCAACTGAAGGGGGCTAAGCTGCTGGTACATGGCGGAGGGAAAATCGCTTCCACCATCAGCCAGTCGTTGGGAATTACCCCACAAATGATAGACGGCCGAAGGGTTACAGATGCAGAAACCTTGCGGGTGATTACGATGGTTTACGGAGGGCTGATCAACAAAGGTATCGTGGCACAGCTTCAGGCTTTAGGCTGTAATGCACTTGGCCTCACGGGGGCAGACATGAATATCATCCCTGCACAAAAGCGGAAACCTGAGCCGATAGATTTCGGATTTGTAGGAGATTTTGATCCACAGCAAATTAATACCCAACAGCTCTCTACGCTCATTAATCAGGGCATTACACCGATTATGTCACCGCTTACTCATGATCAGGACGGCAGTATGCTGAATACCAATGCCGACACTATTGCATCGGGTTTGGCGCAGGCACTTTCAGCAGATTTTGAGGTCGCTTTGGTGTATTGTTTTGAAAAAAGTGGGGTGCTTCGTGATGCCGATGATGACCACTCTGTGATTCCTCAGATCACACCTGAAGTGTATCAGGATCTTAAAGATCAGGGGGTTATTTTTGCAGGAATGATCCCCAAGCTCGACAATGCTTTTGGTGCATTGAATTCAGGTGTTAGTAAGGTGCATATCACCCATGCTGAACAGCTGTTGTCTTTAGGAGAAAAAGGGACGGTATTATGCCAAGTGTAACAAACCTGACCGCCGAGGCGATTGATTTGCTGAAGCGTTTGATCGCCACTCCGTCGCTGTCGAAAGCAGAAGATAAAACGGCGGATCTGATTGCACAATATTTAGCTGACAAGGGCTTTCATGTTCAACGACAACAGCATAATGTTTGGGTGAAGGCCACCAATGCAGTCGAAGGGGCACCTGTATTGTTGCTCAATTCGCATCACGATACGGTCAAGCCGAACAAAGGCTGGGTTAGAGATCCCTTTGCGCCAACTGTAGAAGGCGATCAACTTTTTGGACTGGGAAGCAATGATGCAGGAGCATCTGCGGTGAGCCTGATTGCTACTTTCTGTTACCTTGCCAAGCAGGAATCCATGCCTGTACAGCTGGTATTAGCCATCACTGCCGAGGAAGAAAACAGTGGGGTTAATGGTATCCGCTCTATTCTCCCTGTTTTAGGGAAAATTGATTGTGCTATTGTGGGGGAGCCCACAGCGATGGAATTGGCCATTGCTGAAAAAGGCTTGCTGGTTCTTGATGTTACCGCCAAGGGCAAAGCGGGACACGCAGCGCGGGAGGAAGGCGTTAATGCGCTATATCTTGCAATGGATGACATTCAGTGGTTCCGAAACTATCAATTCGAACACGCTTCTGATTTTCTCGGACCCGTAAAAATGTCCGTGACACAAATTCAAGCGGGTTATCAGCACAATGTGGTGCCCGATGAGTGTAAATTTGTTGTTGATGTCAGAACCAATGAATGTTACTCGAATGCGCAGGTGCTTGAAACCATCCGAACGCATGTAAATGCCGATGTTCAGCCTCGATCCACGCACTTGAACAGTTCTAAAATTGCGTTGAATCATCCGCTAATACAGCGGGGAATTCAGCTGGAAAGGCCTTATTATGGCAGTCCTACGATGTCGGATCAGGCCATGCTTTCATGCCCTTCTCTGAAAATGGGCCCAGGAATGTCGGCGCGTTCACACACCCCTGACGAGTTTATTATGCTCTCAGAAATTGAAGCCGCCATTCCATTATATATCAAACTATTATCTGGTCTTGAAATTCCACATTGGCATCAGGACTAAAACAACCTTAACATCTATCAACACTATGAAACTTTGGGATAAAGGCGGGGTCGCCGTAGAAAATATTATTGATGCCTATACTGTGGGGCAGGACCGTGATTTGGATATTCATTTGGCACCATACGATGTGCTTGGCTCTATTGCCCATGTTAAAATGCTTTCCGAAGTGGGCTTGATTCCTGCGGAAGAAGCGGCACAGATTGTCGTTGAACTGCAAAAAATTCATCAGTCGGTTTTGGATGGACAGTTTGAAATTGAGGATAGTGTGGAAGATGTACACTCTCAGGTAGAATTTTTGCTGACAGAAGCGCTCGGCGATCTTGGGAAAAAGGTACATGCTGCCCGTTCAAGAAACGATCAGGTTTTGGTGGACATGAAAATGTACCTCCGTGCTGAAGTGGAAGAGATTGTGAATCTTTCTACGGAGCTGATTACCAAATTATTACAATTGTCGGATCAGCATAAGGATGTTATTATTCCTGGATATACCCACCTTCAGGTAGCGATGCCTTCTTCCTTTGGTTTGTGGTTTTCCGCTTTCGCAGAAAGTTTGATAGATGATCTAAGAATGCTTCAAGGTGCCTATGATGTCATTAATCAAAACCCACTTGGGTCTGCGGCAGGTTATGGTTCTTCCTTTCCGATCGACAGAGAACTAACGAGCCGACTTCTGGGCTTTGCCCACCTGCATTATAATGTGGTAGCGGCGCAAATGTCAAGAGGTAAATCGGAGCAGTCTTTAGCTTTCGGGATGGCATCTATTGGTCAAACTTTAGGCCGTTGGGCGATGGATATTTGCCTCTATAACAGTCAGAATTTCGGCTTCCTGTCTTTCCCTGATCACTTGACGACAGGCTCCTCGATTATGCCACATAAGAAGAACCCTGATGTGTTCGAAATTATGCGTGGGAAAATGAATCAGTTGCAGAATTTGCCGCAACAGTTGATGATGCTGACCACCAATTTGCCAAGTGGCTATCATAGAGAATTTCAGTTACTGAAAGAAGTGCTTCTACCTGCCATTTTCCAATTGAAAGACAGCTTGTCTATAGCAAAATATATGATGGAAAATGTACAGGTAAATAAGGCGGCAATTGAAGATAAAAAGTACGAATACATGTATTCTGTCGAGTCGGTTAATGCCGAAGTGATGAATGGTTTAACGTTCCGTGATGCCTACATCAAAGTAGGGCAAACGATTGAAAAAGGGGAGTATGTTCCCCAGACGGAGATCAATCATTCGCATCAGGGAAGTATCGGGAACCTGTGTAATCGGGAGATCGAAGTGAAGCTTTTTAAAGTGCGTAAATCCTTTAATTTCGATACCTGGCATCAGGCATTTAGCCATTTGCTGCAATAGGCCATAAAGGCTGTCCATCCCTTTTCTGAGGCCCAATTTCCAAACATTGGCAGTATTCAGCGGTTCTTATTAAAAAAGGGTATGGATTTAAGTCGTCTAAAAGAATTGCAAGAAGTTTCTGCGAAATTGAAAATTGCCCATGAATTGCTGGTCGATCAATTGGAGCGTTCGGGTATTTCTGAAGAAATCATGGATCAGTTGGTAGATTTACACCGAAGGTACTATTCACTTCAAAAAGACCTGACACGGTTGAAGGCCAAGATAGAGATTGAGGAATTTAATGAGGATATCAAAAGGGAAATGTCTCTTTTGGACCGACAAAATGCTTGGTTGAAAAATCATTTCAGGTAAATTGATTTTTTTGTTAGGGATTGCACGATTTTTAATGGATATTTGAAGGGTAAATATATAATATTATGGCAAGCAGAAGAGATCTAAAAAAAGTCGTACATTATTTGTCTAATGAGTTCATCGCTGATGCATTATTGTATTTGATGATTGAAGACAAAAATGATAGCGAAATCGAAGGTTTGGTAGAAGCAACTATTAATGCTGAAGAAGAAGCTATCGATCAGATTAACAATAAAGGTTATGAAGGTTCTGCAAACAAGCATTTCAAGCAAGTAAGAACTTCATTCGTAGAAAAAATCGACGCCAATTATACCAAATTGGTGGACATGATGAAATAAAAATCAATCGCAACACCTTGTAATTGATCAAAAAAGAAAAGTGCTATCTGTAGAGGTAGCACTTTTTTTTATCGCTAAGTCATTGAAATTGAACTATTTTTATACTTCATGCCATTTTAGCGATGGATTGTGCGAAAATTGTGCAACATTCGCGGCTTTTTTTCATTATTATATTAATGGGAAAATAAAAGCGCAAAATGAAAAAAGAAGTTACATTAGAAGGGTTCAAAGCAGAGGTAAAAATAATGCCACATTTGGGAAAAGGAAATGTGGTGGACATCAAGCTCCCCGAGGCAGTTGATGTGCGGGTGCTTTTGGAGCATCATGAAGCAGCACTGTATTTTTATCAGCAAATGGATTGCCACAACAGTGAAGTCATCACCAAGTTTCAGCAAAGCGGTTTTTACACGTCTAAAGGGTTGATTTGTTTCGTTTTTAATTTAAATTAGTGGAGAATTAAAACCACTAATCCTATGTTAAAAAAAGTACATTCCATGCTCTTATTGCTAGGTGGAATCTTGTTGCTTTCAGCTTGTTTTCCCGACAGAGGCCCTCAGTATATTGACGATCTTGACTTGACTATTACTTATTACGACGATGAATTTTACGTCGATGGTCAGGCGAACGATCAGTATAAATATTTCTACATTACTGATACCGTCGAGTATATCGGAAGAAAATCCGACAGTGATGCCGAAGAAGATTTCCTCAAGAATTTCTCTCCAAAATTAATCAGTGAAATTAGAACATCTTTCACTGAGCTGGGCTATGAGCTTAAAGATTCGGATTTCGTTATGAATAATCCTCAAGAGTCTTTTGCGGTTAACGTCACATTTTTAGCCCTGAGCAATCAAGTGATCGGAGGATCCCCTGGTTGGTGGTGGGGCGCAGGTTACCCTGGCTACTGGGGTTGGTATGGCCCAGGATGGGGCGGGGGCTATTGGGGAGGCTATTACCCCTGGGCTCCTGGTTACGCTTATAGTTATGCTTATCAAACGGGCACCCTGATGACCGAGATGGTCGATGCGCAAAGTTTGAAAGATTACCGTGAATGGTTTAAGGATAAAACCGAGGAGGAGATTGAAAATGCGGACCCTGCGGATATTCCGCCACTGCAATTCAGGTGGCAATCTTTGGTAGATGGCATTGCCTCCAATAGTGATAAAGCCAACCTCAACAGATTGACCACTGGCATTCAGCAATCATTTACCCAATCACCTTATCTCCAACGGAAGTAATCATCGCTATGAAAACCTTATTGTATTCTATTTTATTTTCTTTGTTGCCCTTAGCCATGGCGCATGCTCAGGTAGATGATGCCTATGTGGGTATTCAAAATTCGCACAATGCCTCAAATGCAGGCAGAGCGACATTTTGGTCTGCTGATTATGTAATAACTGTTCCTACTGGTGATCAGGCGGGCTTTATTTCATTGCCCTCTTACCGCGGTTTTTCGGTAGCAGGCGGAGGATTTATCACTGATCAATTGCTCGTGGGCGGAAGCATTGGCTGGACGGGAAGTTATGCAGAATATGGGCGCCGTACTTATGAGCTCGAGGGTATTGCAGGTGCTATTACTGGCCGACGCTATGATTACCTATATGCTTTGCCAGTCTTGGCAACTGTGCATTATTTCTTTTTACCAGATGCCTCCGTAGAGCCATTTGTAGGTTTGGGTTTAGGTGCGCAATACACCAATTTAGAAACCCAGATTGGTTCGCTTTCTGTCTCTGATAACGCCTGGGACTTCAGCCTAAACCCCGAAGCAGGGATCTATATCCCGATGGGATTTGGAGCCACTTGGGGGTTCACGGCAAAGGTCAGGTACAATCAGGTATTTTACAAGGAGCGGGATTTCTCCAATTTACAAAATTGGGGATTCCACATTGGTGTTGGCTTTCTGTATTAAAACTGAAAACGATAGCCAGCGATAGCGACTAATCCCCGCTTCAAACCATCTGGAATAACCTCTCGATTAATAAAAGGACTGCCCAAGTTGATATAAACAGCTTGGGTATTTTTTATTTGGTATTCGACGATAATACTACCGTTTAGGGTAAGTCCGTCAGAACCTTCAACAGAAACGATGTCTCCTTGGTCATTCGTAATTTCATCCTCTCCTAAATGCAGAATCGGAAGGATAGAGGGCTGAATTTTTAGGCGGTCACCCGCACTCATGATGTTGTAAGCCACACGCAATAGTAAATCTCCTTTTCTGTTCAGCATATTTGAATTAGGATAATTTTCAGCCATATCAATGCCTGAGGTATTGCCCAGAAAGGCATTCGTGTTGGCACCGCTTATTGGTTGCTGAAGGTAAAGACTTCCTTCCCAATGTTTATAACCAATGTGATAAGCCAACAATAAGTCGATGGTTCCAAGTGTAGGCTGAAAAACCATTGGAAGTGGCTCGTTGTTGTCATCGGTAAGGTCTGGGGACGATAAATTGAACTTTCCTCCAAGTGCAAATCGGTGCGTAAATTTACTTCCCAGCTGCGGTAGACGGTAATCAAGCGTGGCGAAAAGATCTCCCATACCAAAAGTATTGGCAACATCTGAATTGGCGCCCTGAGCAGTTAATTTTAGACTGACAGACCATTGACTGTTTATTGATCGTGCATATTCTAAAAATGGTGTAATAACTGTAACATCATTGTCAGCTATACCATAACCTAAGCCAATGCCGATGGTATTTTTGGGGAGGTCCTCCTCAAAATTGTGGCTTGCAAGTGTACACACCCCAGCGTCGGAACAGCCTTGGGCAATGACATTCGAAAAAGGGAGAATCAACAGGAGTAGTAGGTAGTATAATCGGTTCATCTTTTTATTTTAAGTTAATGCTTTTTTTACTGATGTAATGTCTTGCAGGTTACTATTGTAGCATACGTTAAAAAGGACGATCAATCAGTAAAGCTGTCATGTTTTTGGTCATTTGACCATCGGCTTTCATAGCATGGATCAATTAATACTTGAATGGTAAACTTTGAAGAATAAGTTATGTTAATAACATAAAGTTTAACATCTCCTAAAATTCAATTCTCCTATGAAAGCAGTAATATTAGCTGGCGGTTATGGTACTCGTATTAGTGAAGAGAGTGGCGTACGCCCAAAACCGATGGTAGAAATTGGTGGCCAGCCCATTTTATGGCATATTTTGAAAATGTACAGCCAGCATGGCATTAATGATTTTATTATTTGCTGTGGGTATAAAGGCTATGTCATTAAAGAGTTTTTCTCTAATTATATGTTACATAAATCCGATGTTACCTTTAACTTGGCCCACAATACCATGGCGATTCACAACAGTGACTCGGAACCGTGGAAAGTTACTTTGATTGATACCGGTGATAACGTGATGACAGGAGGGCGTATTCGCAGGGTAAAAGAATATATCGGTAATGAGCCTTTTTGCCTTACCTATGGCGATGGGGTAAGTGATGTGGATATCACCAAATTGGTTGAATTTCACCGTCACCAAAATGCCACCGTTACTTTAACAGCGGTGAAACAGCCAGGTAGATTTGGTGCATTTCAGCTGGGGGATGAGCAAAATAAAATTAATGATTTTACTGAGAAGCCAACGAATGAAGGGGCCGGTGGGGCTTGGATCAATGGTGGTTTTTTTGTTGTTGAACCTGAAGCGATTGACCAGATTGCAGGCGATTCGACCGTCTGGGAAAAAGAGCCCTTGGAGCATTTTGCAGCGAATGAAAAACTGGCAGCATTTCGCCATCGCGGATTCTGGCATCCCATGGATACCTTAAGAGATAAAAATGTACTCGAAGAATTGTGGCAAAATAATAAAGCACCATGGAAATCCTGGTAATCAAAATTTTATCAGTATTTTTAATCCTATAAGTCAATCACTTAGCATAAAGCGTCTATTTTTTTGGAAATAGACGCTTTTTCTTTCTAAAAATACCCGTAAATTGCATTCAATCGCCCCATAGTTCAAGGGATAGAATAGAAGTTTCCTAAACTTTAGATCCAGGTTCGAGTCCTGGTGGGGCGACAAATTTTGACTTTTAAGGCTCACGATATGAGCCTTTTCTCTTACTTATTCTATTTAACATAATGCTTGTGTGATTGCCTGATTGTCCTTTTATGCAGTAAAAATACCTAAAGGCATAGAAGTATGGCTTCACCACTATAGCATAAAATTTTCTATCAGTTGATAAACTGACGCCTTAAAGGAGACCAAGAATTTCTTAGTGTGTGACCAATGCTATCCTATATAGGTCGGGAAATGGCAAAAAATGGTCTGATTCATCTATTAATACATCTGTAGCCAAAAATAAATTACTATTTTCCTGCAATTATTTTTCATTCGTACTATTCCTTTATAAGGTAGCTAATTTTTAGATTTCTGTTTATCAGGTAGATAAGTACACCAAATATACAAATCTTCCGAAGTGCATAATATCAATTATGTAAAATAGGATTATTATGACAGAGTTCATATTATTTAATTTGTACACCTATTAACTTCCGGAGTAAACATTTTTTATTAACATCCCCCTTATCCATGTTAAAACACATTTTATCGCTCATTACAATAGGAATGAGTATTATTTTAAGCTCGTGTGCTAAGGCACCACAAAATTTCGACTTAAAATCTCCCTCAAACCAAATCAGTCTAAGTTTCAATTTAACGGATTCAGGACAGCCAGAATATTCCGTCAATTACCAAGGTAAGCAAGTTATTACGCCATCCACTTTGGGCTGGACCTTAAAGAATGCACAGCTCACAGACGGATTTGAAGTAAAGCAAATTGATCACTCAAATGTTGATGAAACATGGCAAATGCCATGGGGTGAGCGTAAAAACATTCAAAATCACTACAATCAATCGACGGTTACATTGTCCAAAGGGCAACGTGAAATTCACTTAATTTTCCGAGCATTTGATGATGGTGTAGCTTTCAGATACGAGATTCCTGCTGAGGCACCACAAGACAGTATATTCTTAATGAATGAACAGTCCGAATTCAACATTTCTCAAAACTTGGATGCCTGGTCGATTCCAGCAGACTTCGATTCTTATGAACACCTCTACAAAAAGACAAAGCTCTCCGAGGTAAAAAATGCCAACACCCCTATTACGTTGGCCTCCGAGGACCAAAAGCTTTTCTTGAGTATTCACGAAGCTGCATTAACTGATTTCGCAGGTATGACCCTTTATAAGTCTGACAAAAATTCACTTGGCTTATACAGCACCTTGGTGCCTTGGCCGGATAAAGTGCTTGTACGTGCCAAAGGACATCTTCGAAGCCCATGGCGAACCATTCAAATTGCCTCAAAAGCAGGCGACTTGATTACCTCTGACATGATATTGAACCTCAATGAGCCTTCAAAAATTCAGGATGAAAGTTGGATTAAGCCGATGAAATATGTCGGTGTTTGGTGGGGAATGCATATTGGACACAACACCTGGACCATGGGCAAGCGACATGGGGCAACTACTGAGAGTGCGATCGACTATATCAATTTTGCTGCTGAAAATAACATTCAGGCGGTCTTGTTTGAAGGCTGGAACACTGGCTGGGATAAATGGGGGCAAAAAGATGCATTCGACCATATCACTCCCTATGCAGATTTTGATCTTGAGAAGGTAGCACAATACTGTAAAGAAAAAGGCATATCGCTTATTATGCACAATGAAACTGGAGGAGATATCCCTTCTTATGAGGCATTGATTGAAAAGGCTTATGCAAAATATCAGCAACTGGGATCGAATGCTGTTAAGACCGGTTATGCGGGTGGGATTATGCCAAGAGGGCAATTTCATCATGGGCAATTTATGGTCAGACATTATCGGAAAGTGGTGGAAACCGCTGCCAAATATCATCTAATGCTCGATGCACACGAACCTATTAAGGATACTGGTATTCGTCGGACATGGCCAAACATGATGACGCGCGAGGGTGTCCGAGGAATGGAATGGAACGGATGGAGTGCAGGGAACCCTCCTGCCCACCATTTGGTATTACCTTTCACGAGAGGACTTTCCGGACCTATCGATTACACTCCGGGTATTTTTGATCTGAAATATGAAAAGTACAAAAATAGAATTCCATGGAATGGCTCTCAGGAAACGCTGGATAACGCACGCATACACACCACTTTAGCTAAGCAACTCGCCTTGTTTGTCACCTTGTACTCACCGATGCAAATGGCTTCAGACCTGATTGAAAATTACAAGGGCAACCCTGCTTTTCAATTCATCAGTGATGTACCTTGTGATTGGGATGAAACCAAAATCCTTGATGCCGCCATCGGTGAACATATGATTACGGCGCGAAGAAATGGAAACAACTGGTATATTGGTGGTGCTACGGATGAAAACGCCCGAACCTTATCCTTGAGTTTTGATTTCCTTGAGCCTGGTAAAAATTATACCGCCACGATTTATGCGGATAATAAAGATACAGACCTGGAGAAAAATCCAACGTCCTACAAAATTGAGAAAATGCAAGTTGATGCATCTACCAAATTAAGCATTCCATGTGCTGAAAGTGGTGGTTTTGCCATGACCATTATTCCTCAATAATGAGTAATTACTGAGGAGGGTTTCACTTTTAGACCCGACTTATAAAGCCAGATGTCCATGAGGTCGTCTGGCTTTTTTTATACTGTAACTTCTTCCTCGGTTTCTTTTTCAGCTTCTTTTACCAAGATGTCCGGCTTGCTGAAGGCATAAAATGGTCCTTCTTTGGACATTTGCAAAGCCCCCAACATGGCAAAAAATACAGCCCCATTAAAATTATAAAAAGCATGGTCAAAAAATTGGGTAAAGCCAAAGCCAACAATCATCGCAATTCCCGCAAAAGACCATATATTTTTGTTTTGGATCGATTTAAATATAAACTGACCACTTGCCAAGCCAAAAATCAGGAACCCCACCACCCCATTTTCAAGAAATACCTGCAGGAAAGTGTTATGTGTATTATTCATAATCCATAGACCAGTCCCCCAATAAATGACTTCATCGCGAAAATAATTTTCTCCCCATCCAAATATCAGCATTCGGTAATCCGTCTGCGCGTGTTCCCACATTAAAGCCCAGGTGTTGTAGCGAATACCCGCATTCCCAGTCTCATTTGCATAGGTAGTTAAAAGTGGCGCCACTACTGCAAAGGTGATCAGCCCCAAACCAAATACCAAGCCCATTTTCAGCCATCGCCCTTTGGTAAAATTAAAATATAGAATGCAGCTCATAATCACTGTTGCGATCAACGCGCCACGGGAGAAGGTCAGGACAATTCCCATAAAATTAATCAACAGAGCGATGAGTACCCATTTACGATCAGATTCCCACCAATAGGCATAGAGAATAGGAAAGGTGATCACCAAAAATGAACCGAGATCATTGAAATGCCGGAAAGTTCCCGATCCTAAAACGGTGGATTTTGAAGCGCCAGGAATAATATACGCAAAATAATTTCGACTGAAACTATGCAACTCCTCTCCTACCAAATGCTCGAAATAAGGTACGCCAAACATAACCTGTGACGCCCCTATGCACGCTTCAAATACCGCCAAGGCCACCAATAGATTTATACACCAGCGGAATACTGTCTTATTCTCATTATGATAGAAAAGGTGATAGAAACACCCGCCAATAAGTGTATTAACCAGGATAATATAACCTGTGGCAAATCCACCAGGGAACCCCCTGACAAACAAAATATTCATCAGCCTGTAAAAAAAATATAGCGTCATGGCATTGAATACCACCTCTTCTCCCCTGTTGATTTTATACACGGAAACCAACATCCAAAACCCCGTTACGAGAATAGTGCAATAGGTGAAATAGTTGATGTCCTCCGCATGAGCCGCGGGAATAATTTGCAATACGGTCGTAAATAGCAAGAATAAAAAAAGTCCCTTCCGACCGTAAGTGAAAAGTGTATCAATTGTTATTTCCATTTTGTTGTAATGTTGCGTGCTGATAGTCAAATTTCATAAAGGCAAGTACTTGTGCCACAGGACCACCAGCCCTGATTTTACTTTCATAGGTGGGCAGTATTTTATCACTGATAAAATCCCTGAGTGGTTTATTGTAAGGCAGGCGAATGATAAAAATAAATATCAATAGCGCCGCCAGGCAACACAAAGCAAACCTTAGGAGCAATGGGATTTCCTGCTGATGTAACAGGTTGCTCAATCCAAAGCCCAAACCGCCTAATATTGTAGCGTTCATACTTCCAGGTATCAACTGTCGGCCTAAAGCTTTAAAGGTAAAAGGAAGCAATGGTTTTAAAAGTATAGCGAAGCCGACCATTTTTAGCCAATAACTGATGGTCATGGCCCAGGCAATACCCACTAAACCATAGGATTTGAATAAATAAATCAGGCCCGCCACGGCACTCAAATGCAAAATGGTGAAAATGCTTTTCGGCTTCAAATAGGCCGTTGCATCACATACAATGCCGCCAAGCGCCGCAATATAGTTGAAACCTATGCCGAGGGTCAGTACCCGAAAAACAGGCACCACGGAGAGGTATTTTTCTCCAAGAAGAATCAAAATGATTTCTGTGGCGGCACCAAAACAAAAACCCGTCAGGGATAAGATCAGGCTTGCCAGTAACATGGTAGATTGTAAATATAAACCTGAGAGCTTTTTCAAATCCGATTGAATCGTACTGAATGCAGGAAAAATGACTCTTGAAAGGCTGGTATTAATTTGAACCAAAGGCAGACGAATAGCAATGAGTGCCCGATTGTACAATCCGAGATTATAAAAGCCAAGGGTTTTACCGATCAGCAGGGTGTCTAAATTTGTTTTTAGAAACTCCATAAAACTAATCAGTGACACCTGAGAGCCATAAGATAAAATCGGTCGAAAATACCGAAACCCAAAAATCGGCTTCAGGCTGTGTTTCACCTGTGCATAAAGGGCGATCAGATTGAGGCCCGATTGCACGATGGCCGCATAAACCACACTCCATACCCCATAGCCCATCAATGCCAAGGTGATCCCCACCAATACATAACCGATAAAATAAGTGGACACCTCAGTAACCGAGAGTGTTTTGAATTTCATATGCTTGCGAAGCAAATTCTGTGAAATGGCTGTTACACCATTAATAATAAAAGTTACACCAAGCAACTGAATGATGGGAACAAGAGAAGGATTAGGTTCATCAAAAAGATGGATAAGATATGGTGCCAAAAAATAGATCAAGCTGTAAATGACCACCGAAAAAAGTAATGCAAGTGTGAAGGTTGCTCGGATATCGGTAGCGCTCAGGTCCTTTTTTTGAACAATAGCCGTTCCCAGTCCCATTTGAGCAAAGTAGCTGCCAAATCGAAGCACCACGTTGGCCATGGCTACCAAACCAAAGTCGACAGGGCTCAATAATCGATTAATGACCATAGTATAGACTACCTGAATCAGTGCACTAATAATGGTGGCTAAATAGCTCCATTTAAGTCCATTGATCGTTTTTCGCCCAAGGGATGAAGACATAAATGAGGAGGTTGAATGTAAGGGAAAGTTTACTTTTTATTAAAAATTATATGAATATCTAAACTTGATTAAGGAATTTTTGTTCCTAATATGAGGTAATTAAGTAGCCAGTAAACCACATTAAAAAATCCTCGCTCCTATGAAAATCGCAATTGCTTCCTGGGTAAATGTATCCTCTTTAAATGACTACTTTGACCACCCAGTGCCCAAGGAACTGGCGCATTTAGGCGCTCCCGCAACTGCAGTCACCAATATCATTAAAGGTTTGCATGAATTAGGGCATGAGATAATAGTATATACACTGGATTTCAGGACCGAAAAACGGCACATTTTCAAAGGAGAACGAATTACCTTTATTGTAGAAAAAGAGCGCCACAGGGCTCGTTACAAATTATGGGATGGTTGGAAATTTGAAACCGATCAAATTGCAAAACTTACCCATGAGTTTCCTGCCGACATCTATCATGCCCATTGGAGTTACGAATATGCTTTAGGCCTGATCAAGGCGAAGGTCCCACACCTGATTACATTTCGTGACGACTCATGGGAAATCCTGAAATATTTTAAAGATGTATATCGACTCGGGAAATTTAACCTCGATCGGCGCGTACGGGCAAAAGGAGAAAATTTCTCCGTAAACTCCATGTATTTACAGCAACAACTTTCAGGCTTTCGAAAACAGTTGCCTATCGTACCCAACCCCGTAAACCCTCATTGTATTCAGCCAAAGGCACGCCCTTTTCCACAACATAAAACCATTAAAATCATTAGTATCCTGACGGGTTTCCAAAAAAGGAAAAATCCCAAAAAGGCTTTGGAGGCTTTCTCCCATTTGAAAAAAATAATGGTAGAGGATCTTGAATTCCATATTTATGGTTCAGGCTTTGACCAAGGTCAGGCTGGATACGAATGGGCCCTTGCGCATCAGCTAACCGACAAGGTAACCTTTCACGGATATACCCCTTACGATCAACTGATTGCAGAACTCCCTAATTATGACTTGCTTTTCCACCCTGCCCTTGAGGAGTCTTTTGGAAATACCTTATTGGAAGGCATGGCTTTTGGCATTCCAGTGGTTGCAGGGCAGGATGCTGGTGCGGTGCCGTGGGTTTTGGCACATGGGAAAGCTGGACAATTGGTAGATGTTCACGATGCAAAAAAAATGGCGGAGGGAATAAAATCCGTACTGTTGAACAAAGAGGTTTACGAACGACTTACCCACGCTGGCTTGGCGCGTATCCACAACACCTTTGCCACCGCTACCATAGCACAAAAATATGTGGATCTTTATGACAAAATACTGAAAGACATTCCGCTTGAAGTATAAATCAGTTGCAGACCTATGCAGCAGGAGTGGCAACCAAATGATTTGCGATTGTCCAAAGATAGATGAGATATAAAAGATTTTCTAAATAAGCACGCGACGATGGTCAGTGCTTTTTTTGTATCGACGACACATTTAGGTGATTTCGGAGGAATATTGCCATCATACTCGTCAATCAATTTTAGGCATAATGCTCGGAATTCTTCAGAGTACTTCTTGTTATCATCGAGCCAATTGTTCAATAAATGTATGTCTTCAAGCTTTTTCATCGTTTTTTACCACTGGTTGTATAGGTATAACAAATTTGGGTGGAAAGTTTCTTCGTGATCTATAATAAGGGAATTACTAAAGTAGAATACAACTTCCTCAATTTACCTCAAAAGCTTATCGTTAATGGTGAGGAAATTACCTATCTTTATGATGCTGCGGGGAATAAGTTACAATTTAGTAATCTCGGTGGCAGTACGGATTATGTCGCTGGAATCCATTATGAAGATGGTGCCTTAGCATTTGTTCAACATAGAGAAGGGAAGTATGACTTAAAAGATAGTAAATATTTTTACAACCTAACCGATCATTTAGGGAACGTACGACAAGTCTTGAATAAAGATGGGGTGGTACAGCAATCGATAGATTATTATCCATTTGGATTGGTGGCTCATCAAAATGGTGGTACGGTTGGTAACAATAAGTACTTGTATAACAACAAGGAACTACAGGATAATACAGGCTGGTATGACTATGGTGCGAGGATGTATGATGCGCAGATTGGTAGATGGCATGTGGTGGATCCGTTTGTTGGGCTTTCGTTTAGTCAAACACCATATCATTATGTTTATAACAATCCGATAAACTATACTGACCCAAATGGGATGTGGACTGTGGAAAAGATGGTAGTATAAAATCGGATAGTGAAGAGGAAGCTCAAGCTTTATTTAGAGCACTTCAGGCTCAGCAGAATCATAATGATGGTTTTGAGCTTATCGTGGATACTTATGAAGGCGGAAATAAAGGAGATGAAGCATTTCGATTTGTTTCTAATGATGGTAAAATGACTCAAATAGCTTATCAAATGACTGACAGAGGAACAAGCCATAAGCATAGTAGTGGAGACTCTTGGTCATTTGGTGGTTCATTTATTGCAGGGGTAGGAGCTGAGTTTTCAGTAGGTAAAGTTTATGATGGATACGGTAATAGTAATTGGTTTTGGAATATTAATGGCGGATTTGGATTTGATATAGGAATTGGCTTTTCCGCATCGGAAGTATCAAGTTTATACAGAAATAGACCGTTTGAAGTAAATGATTGGGAGGGTGAAGGTGGTGGCTATTTTCTAGGCTCAGAAAATCTTGCGGATTTATCATTTGCTAAATCTTGGAATACTCCAAAAGAAAATCGTAGGAATATGTTAAAATTCTATCATGCCACTAATCCTAGAAAAGTTGGGACTACTTATAGAGCTACGGATGTAGGTATTCCATTACTTGGTGGTTTTGATGAATTATCCTTTCCAGTATCAGGAGCATATACATTTGGTGTTACAAGGTTTTTTTTTAAAAAATATATAGTATGTCAAAAAAATCAATATCAATTTTGTTAGTTTTAGCATATGTATTATTTTTCTTCATACAAGAAAACTTTGAGAATCCATATGTTAAAAATGAATATTTTTATTCATTAAGCTTCAAAGGAAAAATAGAAGATAAAAAACAATTATCAACTGAACATAATATTGCGAGGTTTAGTATTGTGAATGATTCAAGTAAGTTGATGATTGCTTTACCAAACAACCCAAACGAATTTTTTGAAACTATACAAGAAGGAGATTTCATATATAAAAGAAAAAATAGTATCTATTGTTATTTGATAAGAAATAGGGATACCATAAAATTACAGTTTTCCTTCCCTGAGGGAACGCCTTTAGATACTATAGCTTCATTTAATAATTAGAGTGTATAAAATAGGCCTCTCAGCAACGCTAAGTTTGGAATTTCAAAACTGAAGGTAACAAGTTCGAGGCATTCACTATTCAAAACACCACAACAGATCATGGACACCATCCATGATCTGTTTATTTTTATATTGATCACAAAAACATCAATCATGAAATACAAAACACTCTTTTTGCTCTTATTCATTTTCACTACTATGAAGTAAACACCCAGTCAAACTCACCCCTCAAAATTCTGAGGTAACAACGCCTCCAACTTATCCTAGCCTGTCGAATATTTTCAAAAAACATGTACACGAGTTAAGCAGCCATTTGAACGCTCATCATTGCTTTTGCCACGGCTTCCTTATCTTTGATTTCTGCCACTTTTACGGTGTCAAATCCTGAAACAAGTTCGGCAATTTCATTTTCTTTCACAAAAAATAAGGGAATGGTCAGCAAGTGGTTGGTGCACATTTTCTGTGGGTGGCTGCTCATTTTTGATTTGTACTTTCCGAATACGCTTTCGATGATAGCACTGCAACAAAAAGGGATGTCTTCACCAATCGTTTTATAGGTTTTATGAAAATAATGAGTGATTTTTTCTCTGAATATAGTTGGCCGATCCCCTTCGAGTTCTTCCATTTTTTGAGTTAATTTCAAAATAGTTTTGTGACTTATCCCTTCCGTTCTGCCAACCGACAATATTTCTTTGATCACTGGGGTCAAAGATATCAAATCCTTGATGAAAGGTGTATGATCACTGATTTGGAGGAGGCTCAAAGCCGCACCTTTGCTTTCTTCGGCGACATTTTTCAGCTCAGGACCGACCTTTCTAAACCACTTTTCATATTGCCCAAGCTGATGAAACCTACAATGATGCCTTACTTTTGGAGGGGCCAAATGTGCATATTCCCCACACGCTAAATCTTTTCTGAGTTCACCAACCCATTTGATGAAATTCTTGTAATCATCTGTATCGTTATATAGATTTTTCAGTGTCCTTGATACTTCATGGGTGATATCCGAAACATGATCAAGCCCCAGCAAGGCTGTAGCCTTAAGTAAATTAGAACCTTTATCGCTTAGGACATATTGAATTTTCAGCTTCTGAACGAGTGGTTGAAGTTCCTTATAAATTACATCTGCCGACCAACCTTTTTTCGCACCAAGATAAACCAAGTGACAGTCCTCAAAACGTAATGTACGCTGCTGGTCAGAAACCGACACAGGAACGGCAAGTACCAAAAACAATTTCTTCCCGTTGAATGAAATGCTTTCATCACAAATCAAAACACATGGCCGCTCAGGTGAAAATGGTTCGATGGCCTGCATTCCTGCTTTTTTTAACCAATTATCAATCGTCGAATGGTCAGGGCATTTACTATCTATGTGCATTTGTTGAATGAAAATACGCAATACCGTCTCACTATCACGAAGGCTCATGCTGGTTTCAGTATGTAAAATTAAAGCCAAAGTAATAATGGCCGAACAGTAGCTGTGGTGCTTGATTTTTTTCCCACCAAACTCCGACTTGTTTTTAGACTTTTCCTCTTTGTACATCTTTTCCCAAAAGGAAGCCCGAGCCTTATATCTTTTAATTTTGATACTGTCGTTTCGCCTTTTTCGTTTGGCTCTTTCTGTTGACTTTTTCTTTTTTAGAGATTGTTTGTTATTTTTAAAACTCAAAGCGATTCTGGTAAGGTTGAATGACGGTTTGGACACTCAAATTTAACCTTTTTTTTGGAATCGCTTTTTTTGTGAATTTTCGACAGGCTAGGCTACAGCAAGGAAAAAAATATCAGCACCTAACCCAGTTTCACTGGCGTTGCTTTCAGTTTTTTATGCTTATTATAATTACCCCAACAATTCAGACAGCAAGTTAAAATAATATACTAACTTGTAAATCAATGAAAAGCAGAAGAAAATTTAGCCCCAAGTTTAAAGCCAAGGTAGCACTTGAAGCGATCAAAGAACAACAAAGCACAGCGGAACTTTGTCAGAAATATGAAATCAGTCCTGCACAGATTGGCCAATGGAAACAACTTTTTTTGGAGAATGCATCGAGTGTTTTTGAAAAAGGGAGTAAGGCTATCAAGCAGGAATCTGATCATGAAGGAGCGTTAAATAAATTATACTCTAAAATAGGACAACTTCAAGTTGAGAATGATTTTTTAAAAAAGGCCTCATCGAAGTAAAGAGCGTTACCGAAAGACAGGTGATGGTCGATGAGGAACATGCTGATTTAAGCATTAGACGTCAATGTGAGCTTCTCCAAATTTCTCGTTCGGGCTGGTATTACAAGCCAAAAGGGGAAAGTGAATTGAATCTTGAATTGATGCGTGTAATTGACAAAGAATACCTTGAGCATCCTTTTCGAGGGGTACCTTCTATGACTTCGTTTTTGATTAATGATTGCGGTTATCCGATCAATAAGAAGCGAATTGAACGTCTGTACAAAGTCATGGGGCTTCGTTCTCTTCTTCCTGGTCCGCACACTTCAAAACCTTCACCTGAAAATAAAATATACCCCTATTTACTTAGAAACCTTGAAATAACCCATTCAAATCAAGTTTGGGAGACGGATATCAGCTATGTTCCTATTGCAAAAGGGTTCATGTATCTGATGGCTGTGATTGATGTCCACTCTCGATATATTGTAGGCTGGTCACTCTCAAACACCATGTCAGCAGAGTGGTGCCGCAATACAATTCAAGAATGTATTAACAACCATGGCGCTCCTGAAATTGTCAATACAGACCAAGGGAGTCAATTTACGAGTGATCTCTTTACGGGCTATCTCTTAGGCCAAGGAGTAACTATTAGCATGGATGGAAAAGGTCGAGCAACCGACAATATTTACATTGAACGATTTTGGCGAACGGTCAAATATGAAGATATTTATTTGAATGAGTATCGCGATGGATTAAAGCTGCAGATAGGACTTATCGAATATATGAACTTTTACAATAACGAAAGAAGGCATAGCTCAATCGATGAGAAAAGGCCCTGCGATCTTTACCAATCCAAGCCGCACTCAACAACATCAGAAGCAAAAGTAAGCGCTTCCTTAGAATCAGTCAAGGGCGGGTAAATGCTCCTGCCGCAGGCGCAACACAGGAGCACCCTTGACAAGATTCACTGAAGCACTTGATAACTCGCTCAGATGTTTTGAGTTCAAGGGAAAATAATTTAAATAGCAGAGATGGCTGTCTGAAGATTGGGGGAAATTATATATGATGGTAGTGTAAAACATGTAAAAAGTATGCGAAAACATGATAAAAAAGCTAAAGAGGCTAATAGGACTATTAAAAAATGAAGAAAATAATCGAAGCACTAAAAAGTTTTATCATTATTCTAATGGTTACATTACTATGGGAATATATAATTATATATTTTACAAGCAGTGAATTTGGTATGTCTGAGATTGGAGAAATCATTTATATATCTATAATAGTTTGGTTAATAGTTTTTTTTAGACAAAAGTCAAGCTGAAATATGTCTTTCCCTGAAATAACTTGGCAGTTTTCGTTCACTTTTTCATCAGGTATACATTGGGGGTAATTGTATTTTACTAAGTTTAATGGTTTTAGATTACAATTCGAGAAGTTGCAGCATTCCCATGGAGAATTTTAAAAATGATGACAAACCAAGTTTGAGGCTTACACTATTCAAAACATCACAACAGATCATGGACACTCTCCATGATCTGTTTATTTTTATACTTATCACAAAAACATCAACTATGAAATACAAAACGCTCTTTTTGCTCTTATTCATTTTTACTACTATGAAGTAAACACCCAGTCATACTCACCCCTCAAAATTCTGAGGTAACAACGCCTCCAACTTATCCTTAGGAGTTGTGTGGATATTTTCAAGAACATGAGTAAGCCATTGCATTGGGTTCACACCATTGAGTTTACATGTGGCAAAGAAGGAATAGAACATCGCGGCCCATTGTCCACCACTTTCTGAACCTACGAACATATAGTTTTTGCGTCCAATGGCGATTGGTCGGATTTGATTTTCTATTAAGTTATTGTCAGGCAACAACAGCCCATCTTCAGCATAGTTGACCATTCGATCAAACATGTTGAGGAAATATTGAAAAGCTTTGCCTAAATCCTGTTTTGGGGTGGTATATATTGCATTTTCTTTGATCCATTCCTTTAAATCCATCAGAATTGGAAGGATCTGCTCTTTTCGTTTTTGCTGCCGGACGGAAGCCTCTTTTTCTTTGAGCGCACGCTCGATCTCGTAAATTTTTCCTATTTCGTTGAGCGCATATAAGGCTCTTTTTTTGTCATTCTTTTGTGCCTCGAAGAATTTTCGACGAATATGAGCCAGGCAGGCAACCAATGTTACTTCTTTGTGATTTCCCAAGTAATCATAACCTGCGTAACCATCAACCTGAATATATTTTCCGGTGAAGTCATCAAAAAAATTCTTCGCATGCACAGCACCTCGTCCACGGTTGAACTGAAAGCAAGCAATTTTTTCACATGGTGCATGATACGCCCACATATAGGCTTTCACGGCACCACCTTTTTTGCTGAGTTTGATCGAGGTTTCATCAGCCTGCACATAATTGGATTGCTGTACCTTTTGAGTCAGAAGTTGATACAATTCTTCAAGCAATTCAGCTGACTTTTTGATCCAATTGTTGATGGTCGAATCTGATATGACGATCTGATCCCGCTTGAACATCTGGATCAGACGATAAATCGGTAGGTGATCCACAAATTTGCTGACCAATAAATAAGAAAGCAACGAAGCGGATACATTGCCCTTCGGAATGGGAATTCGTGAGGGATAATCAGCCATTAATGACTCAAACCGCTCATCCTCCAAAGGGATCACTTACTTCTGCCGATGAAAACAAAGTTTGATTAGCTTCGACGGTTGATAGTCCAGTACTTCAATCACTTCCGTACCGATTTTTTGGGCATTCTCGGGAAGGTTCTCGGGCTTCAAGTAAATATCCTTGGTCGGTAGATCTTTCGGAAGCACCAACCTTTTGGCTAATCCTTTTTTACTGGACTTTTTCTTAGTTGTATTTTGAGTAGATTCCTCAACAGGGGTGTCTATGATTTGTTGCCCGCCAAAAAGTATTTCAGTTTGCTTTTCATCCACCACTTTCCCCTTAGGCATCCGCTCTGACCTCGAGCCATTATGCAATTTCAAAAAATAACTGAGTTGTTGTTCCATCACCTCAAAACGGTGTTTCAGATCGTTATGATCCTTGAGTAAGTCATTATATTTAGAGGTGATGTCCATGACTAAATATAATCAAAAACAGCCATTTGAGCTAATTAGCGACTGTTTTTAGACTGATATCGCTTCCTATTTTTTCGTTTTTCCAAACCGATACCTTCGAGCATCATCATGACCGTTACATGAGATATTTTTAAATTGGTAGCCCCATCATCCTGCTTTTTAGGAAGTTAAATACGCCCTTTTTCCAATCGTTTGAAATAGATCGCAAAGCCATCGCCTTCAAAACGAAGTAATTTGATCATATTTCGTGACTTATTGACAAAAATATAAATATTCCGATCCATTGGGTTTTTATCCGTACAATTCCTTATCAAACCGCAAAGCCCATCGAAACTCTTCCGCATATCCGTTGGCTCACTGAATAGAAATAATGAATCCTTTGGTCCAACAGCTAACATGAGTGAATGATATCAGTTAAACGTTCCATTGATGAGTCTGCTGGCATGAAAATTTTGACGCCATTGGGAAAATGAATTTCAATTTCACCCTGCGTTACTTTTTCCTTCTGCTCTGAAGACCAATCCACCTCAAGTGAGTGAAATTGAGAAGAGCTTGAGGCCTTTTCCTTTTTTAAACGCTTCCATTTATAAAAACTCGCCTGACTGATGTCTTCGGATTCACAAAATTTCCGAATACTCAAGGAGGAACATTCCCACTTTTCGACTAAAGCTATCTTTTGTTTTTCACCTCTTTTCATAACTGAATTGATGTTAGTTAAAGAGGAAATTTCGGGAAGTTATTGGGGATATCAAATATGGGGGTTGGCGGGGTGTTTACATTTCGGAGGTCTATCTTTGATGCCTTCTATTACATATAATTTCATAGAACCCATCAAACTATGGATTGATTACTATACCGTAGGTAAGCACCGATTTGCGGATGGTAAAATCACGGTCATAAGAATGCAAAAATACGGCTCATCAAATCTACCTCAATTAAACCGAGGTTATCACCTCCTCCCAAACAGGCCCTTCCATTCCTCATTTTCAGCTCAATAGCTACCCAGTACCGAATATCACACATCATCAGCAAACTTACATTTCCACTCCTATAGTCACGCGACTGACTTATCCGCCATTGTTTGCCGACAATATCGAAAACCATACCACCGAATTAGCGTCTTCATAAGCCTGAAGGTTGATTGATCCCGAAAATCAGAAATTCAGCTTTTTGCAGCTTCGGCTCTTTTCCTACACCAAACCAATTCCAAAAAATTCGATTATTACCTGTAACAATACATGTGTATGTAATTCTTTAACCAGGAAAAAAAGGAGTAGAAAGCATGAATTCAGTTAAAAATCGCCGTTTGATCATCAATCACAGTAGATTCATCCGCATTTTAGCGCAAACATAATCTTCACCGTATCAAAAGCTTACATATTTCCGTTTATAATAATGTACCAATTTACTTCCTATATGAACACAAACACATTTTTAGAAAACATCATCGCTATTGTATTTTTCGCCGCTGTTTTAACCTTTGGTAAGTATGTAGAAAGACATGCCAGTGACATGCAGCAAGTTGCCATCGAACTGAAACAGGAGATTATGAATAACTTATCAGAAACTGTCGAAAATACGGCATTAATATCTTCTGAATTATAATATAGCCCGAAAGGGAAAATGATACACGATTTCAAAGTGTATTTGGTATCTTTGCAAAAAAAAGATACTTCATGTTTAAAATTTATACTGAGGTTTGCTCAGTGGATCTGGCCCTCTTATTACTCCGTATTGTTAGTGCGGGTTTATTGTTAAGATTGTCAATACATAAAATCGCTAATTTCAAGAAGGTAAAGGAAAATTTTCCGACTTTCTGGGGATTAAGCACGATTTCCAGCTTGCGATTAACATTAATTTGCCAATGTATTTTCGCACCGATGTTAGCATTAGGTTTATTATTCCCTATTGCTGCAAGTGGATTAACAGCAATGTTTTTAATTGTTGTTTTCGATATTCACAAAGGTTGGAAATTTGAAGATCATGAGTTTGCCTTACATTATTTGATTATGTATGCTATTTTACTGATCAGTGGTCCTGGAAAATGGGCGTTAGACACTTTGCTATTTCATTGATCAGAAAAAATAAGCTTACAAAAAAAGTCCTGTCGTTTTGACAGGACTTTTTTATTGATCAAAATTTTTCTTAGAACTTCATAATTTTAGTCGTTTCATCCGTTTGACTTCCGATTACACGGACAAAAAAGACGCCTTGACCAAAATTACTGGTAGAAATTTTTTCATTGATGGAAGTGGCATTATTCAATTCTTTATGATAAACGGCCACCCCGCTCATGTCAACAATAGTAATTGACTGATATTTTACATTTTCTTGGGCTGTATAAACAACATTCAGATGATCCTGGACGGCCGTAGGATAAACTTGACCATCTACAGGTTTATTTGGTGTTTCGCTATCATTGATGACCGTAATGTTGATAATTTCTGATGAAACTGTTCCATCTTCAGTGATCATTTCAGCACGCAGTTTGTAAGTGCCTGCTTCTTCAAAAGAAACAGAAGTGTTGAAAGGAAATTCACTTAGCTCATCCACGATTTGATTATCAACATACAATAAAACTGATGAAACACTTTTTGCTACCGCTTCAATTTGAACTGAAATTGATTCGTTCGTAAAATGTTTACTGTCTTCTATCGGGTTCAAAATCGCAATATGCTGATCAACTGCCTGCTCCACAGTAATGGATACCGCTGCTGAAGTCGCCACCAGGCTATTCTGATAATATGCTTTTGCCTCAACCGTATGAGCACCTGCATTTTCAAGCAAATATTCCGACGCAAAAGGAAGTTGATTTACAGATTCAACCACATTGCCATCAATCAAATAATCTACGCGGTTAACATCCCCCTGACTTAATTCCACAGCCAGTGGCATACGATCCTGAGGTGCAAAAACTTGCCCATTTGTAGGATTAACCAATCGAACGGTAACCTGCGTTTTAGGAACCATATTAAAGCTGACTGATTTTGTCTCCTGTGTTTCATTGTCAAGATACACTCTCGCGACAGCTTGCTTAAGCCCTGTTCCTGCAATTCTAACAGAAGCCGTAAATGGGGCTTCGCTACGTTCTGCAACTACTTCATCATCCACCAAATAAGCTACTTTTTTGACCAAATTCAGGTTATTAGTACCAATGGCAAAGCTCACGGCTTCCCCCTCGTTATAAGAGGCGCCATCCAAAGGCTGCGATAATGCAAATACTGGAAGAGCGACCACGTTGACCGATCTAACAATTTCGTCAACGACGCTGGTACCACGATAAGCCACCGCCTTAATCTGATGCGTTCCAAGCTGACTAAAGGCTGCGGAAATCTGGTAAGGAGAAGCATCAGTCTCCCCTATTTGTTGATTACCATCGAAGTAAACCACCTTCGTCGGCACAAACCCATCAGCAACAACTTCAAAATTATAAGCCTTATTGATCAACATTTCTGATTGATCACCAGGTGTCAACCATGCAATAGTGCCCAATTCCTCTACCTCAATCGTAATTTCTGCAGATTTAACCACTTCACGTGCTTCGCTGTCATAAGCCACAGCCTGCAATTTCTGACTTCCAGGGGTACCGAAAGAAGTAATGACTTCATAATTAGGCCCATCACTTACTGAATGAAGCATTCTTCCATTTGCAAAATACTTCACCTCATCCACCTGATCCGTTCCTTTGATATCGACTTTGAGTTTAACAGAATTACTGACCCCAAATTTGTCTCCATCATTTGGTGCAACAAAACTCATCACCGCATTATCTGGGCTCGTAACTTCGATATTCACCTTATTCGTTGCTTCCCCTAAAAGAAGCTCATTGGCACCGTAAATTTTTGCGGTAACGATGAACGCTCCCGCCTGATTCAATGCTGCAACAGCGGAAAAAGGAACTGCTGAAGCCGATACAGCCTTATTTCCATTCAAGTAATAATCTACCCGAGCGATGTGCTTAAAGTCTCCTGAAATGCCCAAATCAACTTGATCACCCACTTCAAATACCTGTCCCTCTGTCGGGTTACTGATCGATACCGAAATGGATGACGGATCAGTTACCGTGATAGTTCGCTGAGGCGTAACCGCTACCGTTTTACCATCAATGATTGATTTTGCAGTAATATTAATCTCTCCTGAAGCTTCAGGCACATAGTTCAATGCATAAGGTGCAGTTGCTACACGTCCAACTTCAGTACCATCAAAATAATAGGCGACGTAATCAATTGTCGAAGAATTTGGAGTGGCTTGCAATTTCAATTGATGCCCATTCACCATTTCGAGACCATTTTCAGGGCTGTTCCACGCAATGGAAGCTTCTTCAAGCACATGTATAGTATGGGTGGCCGACTTGGCAATTTCTTTACCGTCTTTCATCGCCAACGCCTGTACCTGATAATCACCCGCTTCATCAATACTTTTTACAGCGTCTTCATCAGAGGCAAAAGGCTTACCGTTCAGGTGGTACTCCACCTGATCAGCCTGAGCATGCTCCAATGTCGAGCTGAAAGAAATCTGTTCGTTCACGTCGTAGCTCTTTCCATTAACTGGCGTATTCAAAGTCAGAATCGCTTCATCAGGTTTTACTACATGAAATTTGATTTCCGAAGTAGCCAATAAATGCGTTCCCCAATAGCCTTCCGCCTTCAGTGTGTGATCTGCGGTTTGAGCAAGGTCAAGCTCCATGTCAAAAGGTTGCTCAGTGGTATTTACCAACTGACCATCCAAATAGAATTTCACCTGGTCGATAAACTTCTTATTGCCTTCCAGCTGAACTTTTACTTTAGAACCGATAACAATTTTTTGACCTTCCACAGGGTTTGCAATGTTCATTACCACTACCGATGGATCTACCACAACCAACGTTCGCTGATTGGTTTCAGCAACGAGTTGATCGTTATAATAACTTTTGGCAACAAAAACAGCCTGCGCCTGATCAAATTTATATTTTACAGCAAATGGTGCCTTCGTAGCGGTACCAACCAACTGATCGTTACAATAGAAATCTACTTTGTCCGGGGTGAATTCTCTTGGCTCTACCTGAATATCTGCGGTACTTCCCATCAGGTGAAGGCTACCCTCCGCAGGATGGTACCAGGCCAATTCACCATGTACTTCATTTACTGTAATCTTGTGAGCGGTAGAAGTTGCCACCTCTTTTCCGTCATCATAGGATTTGGCGGTGATCATTTTAACGCCTGCACCTCTAAACACATGTGTGGATTTAAAATTATTTCCACCATTATTTGAGGAAGTCAGCCAATGATCTCCACCGAAATAAGCCACTGAATCTACTTCATGTCCTGTAGTGTTCACCTGAAAGTCAACGGTTGCTCCAACATTGAATTCCGCATTGTTTTCTGGCGAAGTCAAGCTCACCCCATAGGTTGGCTTGGCATGGTTAAGCAGCTCTACACCCGCAACCACTGGATTGTCTTTACCCGAAATCCTTGTGAATGACAAGGTCGCTTTGTTGGCGGTAACATGAACAGGAACCTCAACAAATCCACCAACTTCAAAACCGAAGGCGGCAACAATATCAAAATTTTTCTTTACGGTTTGTCCGTTCACATTAATGTCAAACACACGGTCACCAATATTGGATGTTCCCTGGTAAGCATCTGCCATATAAATACGCAATGTATAATCCCCATTACGCATTGGGAATTCATAACTCATTGCACCAGAAGTACAGTATCGTTGTGTCTTGAAAATATCAGTATTCAGGTCATTCACATCCACCATATCAGCAAATTTACTGATGGTCACATTTGAAGTGTGGGATGCACCGCCATTCTGTAGATAAGCAGAGGCCGCTGCTTTACTATCCTGACTCCATTCCATTGGAACATCACTCACATGATTTCCTCCTGCATTCACTCGATACAAAATATCAGATGCCGTAACAGTATACACCAAGTCATTTGTTACCGTACCACCTGCTGTATTTTTTGCCTCAACAACGATTGTTCCTTTATCGGCGCCATTAACAGGAAGACCAACCACCAAAGCATCATTAACGATTTTGGCAGTGGTTGAAGCCCCAGAATTAGATTTGATCGTATAGGTCAATCCGTCGCCTTTAAAATAATCACTCAAAGGAAAAGATTGATCGGGAAGATTGTGCGCCCAGGCCATTACAGGAAACGGTTTGGTTACCTCAGGCTTATCAGGAGCCGCAGCACCCATAGTAATTTTATAATGATGTGTTTTTGAAGAACCACTCTTCGCCTTGACCGTCAAAGAACGGTCAATAAGAAAGGAAACTGTATTTTTACCTCCTTCAGATCCATTGCCAGGCTCCGAACCATCCGTTGTATAATAAACATTATTACTCGAAGACAAGGTAACGCGCAGTTTGGTACCCTCTGTTCGTGTAGCGAAGTTAATTTTTTGTGCCAATGCTGGAAAAACCAACAATAAAGAGAAACACAGAAAACTTAGAAGAAATTTTTTAAAACTCATAAAATTCATGGTAATGTGGCCTGCAACTTCTTTGCTTTGGTGAGCAAAAAAAGATTCTAAAAAACACAAATGTGTTAAGCGTTTATCTTAACTCATTTATGACTCTTTGAAATCGCATATAAAAATCGAAACTATATATAATCATCATGTTATTCTAAATTGACAAATACTCATTTTTTAAATAAATAATTCGAGTGCTAAATGAGCCCTCACTATTTAAAGAAAAAATATAGATAATTGATTCAATCGAACCCTTTAATATGACCATCAACATACTAAATAGTACTATCTCTCGATTAGTATAATTATGATGATTGATTTAAAATATTACACTGAAAAAAACACAATAAATTCTGTCTTTCAGCACCTTAGGAACGACACAAAGTTAGAAACTTTGCCTAAGAGGACAAATGGAAACTGAAAAAAGAGATAAATTCTCTAATTTAATCAGACACTTTTTACCTCAATATTACCTGATGATTTTTTGACTATTTCATCAGAAATATACTTGAAAGGATAAGCTTCAATACACAGTTGGCAATAATTAATCCAACAAACTGAAAAAAATGACTACAGCCCTAATTCCTTAAAATATTAAAAATAGATATATAAATATTGAGTAATTTTCTGATGAATCACTCAGACAATTGGCCTCAAAATATTTTCATATGAGGCATATTCAAATTTCTTAGAAGAACAATACAAAATGGGCAATTATACATCCTAAAATAGCCCCATTCATAAAAGTTATACAATTAATCATTAATTATTACTACTCTTCATTTTCAGAAAATAAGTCAAAATTCCCTGCGAAACCTGTTGTAAAATAAATGGGAATTTATTGTTTAAACCCCATCAATAAGATCTTCATAAAGTAACATCAGGTCGAGAACTTACCTGAAAGCCAAGCTGAAAATATCCCTAAATGATTGTTTTATGCCTTAAAATGAACATTTTACAGATTTAGGAAAACATTTTTTAGACTGAAAAAAAACTGTTTTGATGAGGTTGGAATGAGAAGGTGATTAATAAATATCAATGTTGAAATTCAAACTCGACATTATTTAAGCATTTTAAAATCAATAGCTTAGCGGGGAAAGTTTGGCTGAACATTTAAAAACAGACCGAATTTATTCTTATTCAAAGATAAAAAGTGTGATTTTCAATAAAGTCATTTGGTTATCAGGTCAAACGTAGTGAAGGTTTAGGAAATCAAACATAAAATATAGACTCTCCACACTCATTAAACAATTCCAGCGTTTTGAATTGAAGGCAACGTACCGAATAAAAAATAATCTACCTGCCACATTTATAGCTAAAAATTTTACGCCCAAGGATTTTAACCAAAATTAACACCATCAGCCGATGCATAGTAATCTTTCCATCAGAACTTTTTACTTATCTAATTTTTATATAATTTTAACCTCAATATCGTCAGCCCAAATATTTATTCATGAGGAAGTCCATTTCGCCAGTTTTTATTTTCCCTTTGGCATGCCTGCTTATTATAGGTATGGGCGTTTGGGGAAAAAGAACCATTTGTAGTAATGCAGATTACCAGGCGACCTCATCGAATACTTTTGTGGACAGCATTCCTTCATCACGGAAGGCGGAAATTATAGCCCATGCCCAGGAAATGGCCAAGCTGTATCTACGTCATCCCTCTTTCAAACAAAGCAAACAACAACGATGGGTGTGGTCTTTTGATATCGACGATCTTCAGGAAATCAAGAATTTCAAGGCCGTTTTAGGGCAGGATGAAAAAATCATTGTCGGTATCATCAATAACCTTCGATCCATTCATGAGGAACTCCAAACGTTCCTACCACCTTTGGCGGCTTTCAATCCGCAAGAGGCTACTTTATTCGATAATGAGTTTGATAAAATCATTGGAAAAAATGCCAAAGGGGGACGTCAGCCGTGGACACGTCTTTTACAAATGAGGTTTAAAAGACCTTTTGAAGTGCCCGCCTCCCAATACGACCACCTATATAATAATGTGTATTCGATCAACAGGTATGTGCTGTTGGAAAATCTTGAAAGAGCGGAGCAATTTATAAATTACATCCACAATGATGCGCATATTATCGACGATATTGAACAGCAATTACTCGATCTGCCCCACGACAAGGTGGTCAGTAATTTAATTGCCATCAATTATAAGCAAAGCATACAGATTGATGCCTTCGAGGTGATTAACCAATTTCAGTTTAAAGTGAAATATGGTGCTTTACCAGACGACCGTCAGGAGGTGTTACTAAAATATATGTTCGAAAGAGACCAGTTTCACCTGATCATGCCATCGCCAATTGCGGAGCATATCGATTAAGCCTATCCCAAAACGCAACACAAGCACCAATTTATATTAGGCAAATTAGCTGAAAGTCGGACATTTCCTCCCAATGCGGCAATTCAAGCCATATTTAATTCATTTAAATGGATAAATATCAAAATAATCACTCAAGTTATTAGATATTTTATTTACTTTAATGTCTTTTAAACGCAGGACGAATGAGAATCGAGATAATGGACACAACGCTCCGAGATGGGGAGCAAACGTCAGGGGTGGCTTATACTCCTGCCGAAAAATTAACCATCGCCAAATTGCTTCTTGAAGAGGTTAAAGTGAATCGGATAGAAGTGGCGTCTGCACGCATCAGTGAAGGAGAAAAAGAGGCGGTACGCAGAATTACCCGTTGGGCAAAAGAAAATGGTCACCTGGAAAATATTGAAATTCTTGGTTTTATAGATAAGGGGCGTTCCCGCAACTGGATTTTGGAGGCAGGGGCAAAAGTGTTGAATTTGCTTTGCAAAGGCTCACTCAATCACCTGAAGTACCAGTTGAAGAAATCCCCCGAGCAGCATATTACTGATATCAGGAAAGAAGTGCAGGAAGCGGTAAAGGCGGGCTTGTCGGTCAATGTATATTTGGAAGACTGGTCAAATGGCATGAAAAACTCTCCTGAATATGTCTTTCAACTCATGGACGCCCTCAGGTTTGAACCCATTGACCGCTTTATGTTACCTGACACCCTCGGCATTTTGAATCCGGTGCTTATTGAAGAGTACATCGTGATGATGCGTGAAAGGTATCCAAAGCTACACTTTGATTCTCATTGCCATAATGATTACGATTTGGCTGTCGGGAATACTTTTTCCGCGATCAAGGCAGGAGTAAATGGCATTCATTGTACAGTGAATGGGCTTGGGGAACGAACGGGAAATACACCATTGGCGAGTATCATTGGCCTGAAAGACCATATGCAGCTTGAGTGTAGTGTTGATGAGCGCAAACTGACGAAAATTTCAAATATGGTCGCTGTTTTCAGTGGCATTGAAACACCATCAAATCAGCCAATCGTTGGGAAAAATGTCTTCACGCAAGCCTGTGGTGTCCATGCGGACGGGGATGTAAAAGGTAATTTATACAAGAATGATTTATTGCCTGAACGTTTTGGCAGACGAATGGAATATGCTTTGGGGAAAACCTCAGGAAAAGCCTCCATTCAGAAAAACCTCGAAGATCTCGGGATCATTCTTTCCCCGGAAAAAATGGCCGAAGTTACACAACGGGTCGTTGAGTTGGGCGATAAAAAATCGTTGATCACCCAGGACGATCTCCCATATATTGTTTCTGATGTATTGGGCAACACGATGGAGGGCAAGGTTAAAATCCACAATTATTATTGTACACTTGTACATAATATGCACCCTGTGGCGATGCTTAAAATTGAAATCGAGGGGGAAGTTTACGAGGAAAATGCCAAAGGTGATGGTATGTACGATGCTTTCATGAATGCGCTGAAGAAAATTTATGATGAGCACATTCAGTTGCCGTTACCAAAACTGACCAACTATCGTATTCATATTCCACCAGGCGGAAATACTGATGCCCTCGTAGAAACGACCATTAGTTGGGACGATGGCAGACAGCAGTTCAAAACCCGAGGTCTTGATGCTGACCAGCAGGCGTCAGCCATTATGGCCACCATGAAAATGCTCAACAAAATTCACCGGGAAGATTTCACCTACAATAAATAAAAAATGGCACTTGTTTCCGCAAGTGCCATTTCTGTTTTCAATCTACAATCAGGAGGCTTCCTGTTGCTCTTCGCCAATAAGCTCGATCACTTGAATATGGTCATCCTCTCGGTGCACCTTATAAACATGCTGATAGATCAGTGGATCATTTTCGTTCGGGGAACCAAAAATCAAGCGGATGTTTTTATCATTGGTGAAATTGATCAGTTCACGAAGGTAGCGATCCGACAATTTCCCCACCTCATCAATCATACAATGTATGCAATAGTTACTGTCGGTTCGGAAAGCATTCAATTTAAATACATTCAGCAGAGTAATGTAGATCATCGCCTTCACCATCACATCAGTTCCTTCGGAGCCCACATTCGATAATCTTTCCACCCAACCGGTATCATTATTATTTTCTTCAACCCTGAACCAAAGGTCAAAAGTATCATGGATTGAAATGATTTTTTTGGGGGCATCATCAATGGCTGATTTTAATTGTGTCAGTAACTTAATCGACTCCTGACTGATATCTTCGGACAGCCCTTTATTGAACATGCCCGCTTGCGCCCCAAACTGATGATCTTCGGTCAATTTTTTTATTTTCCGCATCAGTTGAATCACGCCCGCATTTTTCTCCCGAAAGTCCAGCTGAATACTTTTAACTACGCCCACAAAATTACTCGATTCAAAATCAGCATTGATCTGAGCAATTACCGCATGAATTTCTGTAGAGTGGGTGGAAAAATCCTTCACCTCCCGAGCGATGTCATTGATCGTATCTGCATGCAATTTCTCCAATTGCTTACGTGCCAGCTCCACCATATTATTGGTCACGAATGGCTCCAAATGGTAGCGCACAAAATCAAGATAATCCTGATCTTTCTCTAATTTTTTCGGGAAATTCAAGAAGTTATTCAAAGAAAACAAGCCTGTAAATTTATTCAATTTACGCTGTAACTGAGTCGTTTCAACCGTCAGCCTGCTGAAATGGCTATTCATTAAATGTATACTTTCTTTGAGTTCCAACCCTTGGGTGTTCTCCCCTTTCGGATGATCAATCAAATGCTGATAAACATGGTAAACTGAATGCGCTCCGGTTTTGAAATATTCAAAATCCTGCGCAATCAGGGCGTTCAACTCTTTTCGTAACTGTCGCTGTTGCCCCATTTGCATTTGAAGTTCTTTAACCGCCCTTTTACCACCTGCAGATTTCAGTCGGAAATCCTCCGCCAACTGATTGACCTTGCCTTCGGCATCTGCTAACTTTCTAACATTATCCAGTTCAACATCAAGGTAACGTTCCTGCGCAAACTTATAACGGTTCACCAATTCAATGGCCTCATCGTCAATTTCCTCCAACTCGGCTGTCAGCGTTTCAATTTGATGTTCGAGCATCCGAACACGATCAGGATCGATGCCTTTCCCTGCCATTTGGGCATCGCGATCCTTGCGTATATCCTCTTTTTCTTCTTTCCACAGCTTCAAACGCTCATTGGCCTCTTGGGCAATTCCCTGCAATTGTTTGGAGCAATGTTCTTCCGCCTGCGCCAAGGTGGTACGATGACGCCCCTGAAGCGCCAGCAACTCCTCCTTCTGTTGCTGCTTTACAGCCTGTAATTGCTGTTCCGCTCCTTTCAACGCTCCCTCAACCTCATCCAGCTGAAGGTGTATCTGATGCAAATTTTCTGCGTGAACCGCCTGCTCTTTTTGCGACAGCGCATCAACTTCCAACTTCAGGTTTTTTACCTGCACCTGACAACGTTCCTGATCATAGCGCAACTGATCGACCCGATTCTGTAGCTTCTTCACCGGTAATCCTATCGCCTGTTGAAGCTCTTCAGACTCTTTCAGAAAGTCAGCTTCGAGCTGCGACAACTCTACCTCAATACTTTTCAACTGTTTGGAAAAACCTTTTTTTAGTGCTTCGAGCTGTTCGATAGAATGCGACGTGCTCGGCAAGTCTGCCAGATTAAGCGACAATCCAAACAAGTTATTCGACTGATCGGGATCAAAGGCAGGCGAAAGATTTTTCGAAAACAGAACTTCTTCTTTCAGCACTTTGCCCAAATGTGCTTCCCAGCCATCGACCTGCTCATGTAAAAAAGAAAGCAACGACCCCTCATATCCTTTCAGCTGCGTTTCAACTTTGTGAAGTTGCTCCTCGATACTGACATAAGATTTCTGCAGGCGCTTTTTCTGTGCGTGAGTATCTGACTCCAGATGCTTCACCTTTAGCGCATAAAGTTCTTTTTTACTGCTGATTTCCTGCAACAGCATTTTATGTTCATGATCCCAGCTGAGTCCCTGCTGCTCAAGATCCCCAATTTCCTGAAGTAATTGCTGATGCTCCTTCGATACCAAAGGTTGCTTTTCTACCCCTCGCAGCTTGCTCTGAAGATCGGTGTACTGCGCACGTTTTTCCGCAACTTCCTTTTCATAAGGCACAATTCGTTGTAAAAACTGATCCTCAATCTCCAATTTTGTCTGCTCAAAAAGCTCATTCTCGGCCGTTTTAGCCTCTAATAATGTGGCCTGAGCCAGGTGCCTTTTTTCGGAAAACTGACTTTCGAAAGCTAATTTTTCATTTTCAAGGCGGGCAAGTTTATTCTCAAAGTATACCGCAACATCCTGAACTTTTCGGCCTGTTTCCTCCAAAGAAGTTTTCAGCTTGATCAATTGTTTTTCTTTCAGCGACTTGCCTTTTACCTTATTCACCAACGTCTCAATATCCTTATCCTTAAAGAAGGATTTCAATCGCTCCGTTTCCGCCAGTTCATTTTTAAGCACGGCAATTTCACCATTCAAGCGACCAAGCTGTTCATCATAGGTAGTTTGCAAAG
The DNA here is from genome assembly GCF_036492425.1 of Persicobacter psychrovividus. Taxonomy (NCBI): domain Bacteria; kingdom Pseudomonadati; phylum Bacteroidota; class Cytophagia; order Cytophagales; family Persicobacteraceae; genus Persicobacter; species Persicobacter psychrovividus. Next base: position 44,825 of record NZ_AP025295.1, on the reverse strand, counting down.
CTTTCAGCTTCCCATCTTCTTCAGTCATCTGTTGCTGAAAACCTTCCATATCCGTATCAATACGGTCAATTTTGGCCCGGACTTCTTTCAATTTATGCCCTAAATTGGTCGCAGTAGTATCGAGCGTATGCTTTAATTCTTCCAGCTCATTAAACTGACGAATAATCTCTTTAGCCACATCTTCCTGCGACTGATAACTATCAAGATCTTTGAGGTCGTTTCGGAAACGGGCGAGTTGTCGCTCAATAACAGACAAATCGAGTGGCTTGATGGATTCATAAAACACGGCATCAATAATTGATTTTTTGATGTAGTTTGAATCCAGACGAGAGCTGCGGAAAATATTCGAAATCGCCAAAGGGATATTGTTGGTCTTTCGCTTTTGCATTCCCGAGTGCATTTTGAAAAGGGCGAAACGACGCCAGATTTTCTCTGCCCCTGCCCCATAAAGAATCTGACGCAAATGACCTAACCGCGTAATTTCCTCAGGAACGATAGCTACCCCTGCTGACTGAATATTCTGCCAAACTTCTGCCTGATCGTTGGCCTGATAATCAGAAATAAACCAATCACGCTGATAAGCCGACTCAACAAACCGCACGTGCAAACGCCCATTTCGCTTGTAAAGCACCAAACAATATGGCCCTGCCTCGTGATTGACCTCATAAATAATATAAGAGTCTGAACGCTCGAAGTAATACTCAGAAAATGCCTTCTGATCTTCCCGAATCCCCAAATCTCGCTTTCGGTCGCTGGGATTATAAAAAAACAGAATCGCCCGTAAAACGGTGGTTTTCCCAAACCCATTCGAGCCCACAAAGTGAATATTTCCATCCAAGGCAACTTCGCTGTAAGCCACCGAAGCACTATTAATAAATATCAGCTTATTTAGTTGTCTCGTCTTCATCAATATCAATGAGTTTAATCAAATCCAGTAAGTAATTATAGGCAGAAAGCACCTTGTAGTCTTCGCGTTCATCATCTTCACAGATGAAAAAACCCCGATCGGTCATCAGCTTAACCACTCGTCTTGCTTTATCATAATAGGTGCTTCCCTCAGGGATGATCACCTTCAGCTGATCACTCAAATTGGTATCCACCTTGCACTTTTGTTCCAGGTCGGAAGTTGAAAATCGATAGCCTTCACCAAAACCCTGAAAATAATCGGCAAAAAATGCCAATATGTCGATATACTTATAAAATCGCTCCAACTTTTCCTCCGTAGCATACTTTTGCTCCTCACGGGTAAAGTAGAAATAATTATGCCCATGCTGAAGGTGGAAGCCCAAGGCAAGGTAATATTCATGAAGTTGCTCAAAATGCTCCTCTACCTTACCATAAAGTTTTCGGTGTTCCAAACGGCTGGTATTTGCGCTCAGAAAGCCTCCCCGACTTAAAACATCGAATACAGGAGCAATTATTTTTTTTATATTTTCCATCAGTTATGCCTTCAACCAATTAGTATTTTCTATTCTTTCTGATTTAGATTTTCGTGGGTCACGCGGTAAAATCACACCATAACGCAAGGATTCATACACTTCAGTAATACCCGTAAAGAACATCCTGTCCTCATACATCAAAGCCATTTTACAGAATATTTTCACCCGATCTTCCAAACTTCCATTCGTTTCGAAAGGGAAGGCCAATAAAAATTGAAATAAATCTGTATCGCCCTTAAAAAACTCCTGTTGTAACTTAAAGTAATTGATCCGCGCTTCTTTTACAGCCGTAGTATCTAACGCTTTCTTCGCCATTACCCCAGATTTACTGCTGTTCTGCCGCGCCCGATGTCGGAGTTTATTCGCTACCTTGCTGATAATCGCATGCCCTTGATCCGATCGAAGAAATTCAAGGCTTGGGGGCGTCGAAATAAAAAGACGAGGAGCAAAGAAGAGCCCCTGCTGTTGCTGGATCAGCGCTTCCACATTACTCCGCTTTTCGAGCTCAAAAAGATCCTTCAGTCGCTTAACTTCCTGCAATTTCCGATGAACCGCCTGCATGGCCTGAATTCTATTCAGGTACCCTACGATTTCCTGTGAAAGTTCCCGCAGATTGACTTTGGCATCGCGTAAATAATCGTAGCGCAATTCTACCGAAAGTCTGTTGAGCATCTCATCATTCGCTTCCTGAAAAAACACCCGGTTCTCCAACAGGTCTTCGATACCTTCGATCAGTTTGCGGAGCTTCACCGCCTTATTATTATGCTCAGAAATTTTGATCTCTTTAACCTTCGGGTTCACCTCGGTTTTATAGTCCATTTGAACCTGTTTGCCCAGATCAATCACATTCCTTTTGACCACCCGCCCGAGCGAACTCATCGCCTTTTTTACTTTTTGCAAAAAGACTTCCTTTCGTTTCCAGGCATTTTCCTCCTGAAAAAGTCGGATATTTAGGGCAATAGCACCAATTTTTTCATCGACCTCATAGTTCTGAATATCCTCATTAACTTCCAGGAATCGCTCGAGAAAGGATAAAATCCGATCATCCAAATAGAGCCATTCGTCCCTTTTGACCAATATACTTTTGGCAATCATACGGTGAAGAAATCGTTCATCACCTTCGAGCAAATCGGCCAATACATCAAACCGCCCGTGCTTATTCACAAAGAGGTAATTGATGATCAGACGCTCCCGTTTGCCACCTATATCACGTAATAGTTGTTCCGCTGATTGAAATGCAGGCACCTTGCTTTTTTTCGTAAAAGATTAAATTTGCGCTCAAAAATACAAGAAAAAAATGAAAGGCAAGCATTAAAACAACCGACCTTGCTTAAATGCTAATGCGGGGTAATCTACCCGATCGGTTGCTGTGGCCTCATTTACAAATCTACCCTGTTGTTGCCTCAATTTTACTGAATGCGCTTTCATCGGCCCGTCATAAGGTAACAGCAACGATTTCAGGGTTTTCTGACTGCTCTCAGGGGCCATCCATGCAGATAATTGATCATCCTTCAGAATTAAGGGCATACGCTGTTTGGTATTGTGAATTTTAGACATCAATGCATTAGCCTGAACGGTGACTATCGAAAAAGTCATATCCTTCTCATTTGTTGATATTTTTAGTGGATCATGACTGAAAATTCCTGCCATCGGAATGATTGGCCGCTCGGGACAATGAATAAAAAATGGGTATTTATTTTTGCCAACGGCCTGCCATTCAAAAAATCCTGTCAGAAAAACCAAGCATCGCCGGTTGACCATCGATTCCGAAAAAGCGGGTTTCTGGAAAATACTTTCTGCACGTGCATTCAGGGTGCTACTTTTCATGCTCATCGCTTGATCAGGGCTTTTAACCCACTCAGGCACCAATCCCCAGCTTGCCAATTGCAAAACACCCTGATGGGTGGTGATGGGTAATTGCGGAAAATCAAAGCCTGACTGATGATGAATTGGCGGAAAATGAAAGCCCAGGGGAATACTTAAATCAAACTGATCGCTGATCTGTTTTCCGTTGGTATTGACATTAACATGGTAACACATAAAACGATAATTCTAATGGACTTTTTAGCTGACAAAAGCAGTAAACCGCATGGGATATTAAAAGGATATGAAGATCGAATTAATTTAAAGCATTTTTAATATCTACTTGCAATAAAGGTAAAAAATAGACAACAAAAACTTGATCTTGATCGTCCTGACTACGTAATATCTAACATAGAAGTAATAAAGAAACAGATGCTGGATTTAAAATCAAGGAAAGTCGTTAATCAAATGCTGAGCAAGTTATCTGAAAAATATTCAGATCTTAATGGTCAGATATATCATCAGTCGAATTCCTGCGTCATCAAATTAAAACGCCAAGGGCAAAATAATGCAAATATCGAAATCAATTTCAATGGAAACATTGCTTCGATTATCGATACTATTGAGGTGCAAGGGCCAACTTGGTTATTGAACAAAGAATTACAGCGCATAAAACTCACAGGCAAATATTGGGATTTTGATGTGATTGATTATTACTATAATGAATCCATTTTTAAGCCGTCCATTTGCCTGATTGTTAAAAAGCCCGCCTGACCATCCTGTCAGATTAATTGCTGAATACTTTCTGAATTCTACTCAGGGCACTGAAGACTTCCGCTCTCCGGACGGCAATATTTATCCGGTGAAAATTTTCTCCTTCAGCCCCAAAACTGCTCCCATGATTTAAGCCCACCCTGGCTTCTTCAATCAATTTTTTCCGCACTGCTTTTGGATCCCCACAAGCCGAAAAATCCAGCCACACCAAATAGCCTGCTTCAGGTTTCATCATTTTTACCTGAGGTAAATTTTCCTGAAAAAACACCTCCATTTGCGCAATCGTTTCCTCCAGATAAAGCTTCAATTCTTCGAGCCACCCGCTCCCAGACCTATAGGCTGCCGATGTGGCCTCCAGTCCAAAAACATTACTGATAAAAAGGTGCGTCATGGACAACATTTTATCAAACTTTCGACGAAGAGTGTCCGATGAAATGATGGTGTAGGCACAGGTTAAACCTGCCAAATTGAAGGTTTTGCTCGCCGATGAACATGTTACGGTAATCTCGGAAATTTGCGGACTGATTTTCGCAATGGGCTGATGTTTTCTTCCGCCCAACGTGAGGTCGGAATGAATTTCATCAGCAATAATTAACACCTGATGCTGAGCACAGATTTCTCCCAGCTTTGTCAATTCCGATTTGGTCCACATTCTTCCCGAAGGATTGTGTGGATTACAAAGCAAGAGCATCTTTGTTTTATCGGTAATCACCTTTTGCAAATGATCAAAATCCATTTCATACCTGCCATTATTGAGTATCAATGGATTTTTGACCACGTTCCTGCCAACGGATTCAATGACATCAAAAAAGGGAAAATAAACGGGAGGCTGCACAATGACTTCGTCTGAAGGCGCACTGAACGAAAGTACAGCCGTCAGCAGTGCAGGCACCACACCAGGCAATCCACTGACCCACTCCGGGGCAACTTTCCACTGATTTTGTTTCCACTGCCAATCACATACCGATGCCTTGAAGTCATCATCGGCAAATGGGTAGCCATATACGGCATGCGCTGCCCGCTTCACAATCGCATTGTTAATGGGTTCGGCAACTTCAAAATCCATATCAGCAACCCATAGCGGGTCGATATCTTCGGTTCCGAAATAGGCTTTTCTCAAGCCAAATTTCACATTATTATAAGGTTTGCGATCAACAATTTTGTCAAAATCAGTGTTCATGCTCACGTCAGTTTAAGGTTTCGATAGGGTTGGGCAAATGAATACAATCGGTCTCCTCGGGGCTTTCCATCAGCTTAATCAATACCTCAGAGCCTGGAATCATGGAGATCAGCATTTTCAAAATCACCATTAACGGAACGGAAAGCAACATTCCTGTAATTCCCCAAATATATCCCCAAAAGACCAGTCCGAAAATAACCGTAACAGTGTTGAGCGATAATTCCTTACCCTGCAATTTTGGTTCAAGAATGTTTCCACAGAAAAACTGAATGGTTACAATTAAGCCGGAAAAAATCAGGAGAAACAGGGATGATTCTATCTGTACCAAGCCTAAAAGTACGGGCGGAACCGTGGCGATGATGCTTCCGATAGAAGGAATAAAATTCAGTGTAAAGGCCAAAAATCCCCAGAAAACTGCGAAGTCCACACCAAAGATCACACAGGCCAGCCAAACCAAAACGCCCGTCAACAAGCTTACCTTGGTTTTCACTTTGATATAGGTAACAATGGCTTTTTGCACTTTGAGAAATTGTCGGGAGAAAGCACCTGCCTCATGTACCCGCTCTTTCTCACTCCGCTGGAGTTGATTAAAGTAGGAGGTGTACTTCTGCGATCCTCCCAACAACGCCAATAAATAAAGCAACATAATGACAAAGGCGGAGGAAAAATCACCTACCGCATTAACAAGCACTTGGGCACTGCTCCATATTTTTTCAAAAGAAATAAACTTGGAGACTTCCTCAACAATACCCGAGGTGTTGAAATCATGCAAACCAGGAACCTTATTCACCGTTTCAACCATTCCCTCCATTTTCGCACCGATCTGGTTGAAATATTTCTGCCGTTCTTTCCCAAACTGAGTGCCTGTTTTGATTACTACCGCACCGAAAGAAACGATAAAGGTCGTTAAAATCAAGACAATCAATGTTACCGAAACAACGGTGGGGAATTTCCATTTGGTAAAAAGATCCATAATGGGCTGAAACAGGATGGCCAAAAACAGGGCAAGCACCAATGGAACAAATATAGAGGAAAGCATGGTTAGGATACCCGCAATCACTACCACGGTCAAGATAATGAGGCAATTGCGGATAATTCGGAGGTTTTCTTTCATGTAGTCTAAGATTAATCCTCAAAATTAATAAAATATCATCCTAATAGTACATTTCAGTATAAAAACCTTGTCCACTCCTTCAGTATCAAACAAAAAAAATGGGCCTCTCCACTGAAAGACCCATTTTTTTTGAGTTCCTATTTCCCGAACAATCCGCCGAGTAAGCCCTTGGCCTGATCGATGATCCCTCCGCCACCGCTTCCGCCTGCAATCATGGACATTAATCCTGAAGCATCCTGAGAATGTTCCGAATTTCGGAATTTCGAGGAAATGAGATTGATGACAAAAGGAATGGCCATATTTGCAACATTGGAAGCAACACCGGTGCTTACCCCCAGCTGATTGGCCACCTTGCCACTTAAATTGGCAATCATCCCCGAAACCATCGGGTGGGAATTGCTGACGTCCTCCTTCTGCGTAAACATCGAAATCATTTCAGAAGTATTACCACTCGAAATATTGTCTTTCAATCCTTCCATCAAGCTTTCGCCACTTAATTTTGCCGCTTCGCTGGCTTCCGAAGGACCAAGATTAGACTGTGTTTTCAGCATATCCTGTAGCGGTCCTCCGACCATATTCATTATTTTATCTATCATGATTCAATGGGATTGACGATTAATGAGTAACCACCGCATCAAGACCTTTGGCCTGATCGATGAAACCTTCTACTGATGACAAGGAAGGGATGGCTCTGGTTAACTTTTTCTCTTCATTAACCTCGGTCAGTTTACCGTGCAAATTATTGGCGTTACGGTTACGCAATTCTTTCACCGTATCAACACCAGAAGCTTTCAGTAATTCCGCGAATTGGCCAGCGATCCCTTTGATTCTGAAAAGGTCTGCCATATTCACCCATGCGAGAATCTTTTTCTCTTCAACGCCAGTCGTTTTTGCTATTCTTTTCCGACCGCTTCTTGAAGAGCCTTCCTCTAACAATTTTTCCACGGTAGTAATTCCTGCCGCTTCGAGTTTCTTTGCATAGGCAGGTCCAATTCCTTCAATTTGGGTGATTTTCTTACTCATTTTGATTAGTTTAAATTAGTAAAACACTAAAAAACTAACCGCTGCCACTTCCCAATAGTTCAATATTTGCTACAAAAAGCACCTGCTCATTTCATTATAAAGGAAAAAGGGCTAAACAATCAAATACATTGACTAACTGAATCGTGAAATAATCCCAAACGATCAGCCGAGTAAGGTTACTTTGTTGCGACCGAGGGCTATTTGTCCTTCTTTTTCCAAGGCTTTAAGGATTCGGCTGACGACCTCTCTTGAGGTTCCGAGATCCTGTGCTATTTCACCATGGGTAATTCTGAGGGTTTGCGCCTCTTTTATTTTGGCTTTTTCATGTAGGTAGGTGGCAATGCGTTCATCCATTTTTTTAAAGGCCAATAGATCAACCGCTCCCAATAGTTCTTCAAACCGATTCTGATAAGCCTGAATTACGAATTGCCTCCAGGAGGAAAAACGGCGCATCCATTCATCCATATAAATAACAGGCAACATTAATATTTCTCCCTGATCCTCCATAGTGGCACGTATGCGACTTTGCGCATTCCCCATGCAACAGGTTAGGGACATCGCACAAGTTTCCTTGGCATTCACATAATATAGAAAGACCTCTTTGCCGTCCTCATCTTCCCGAACAATCTTCACTGAACCGCTAAGAATGATAGGCATCGATCGGATATGCTGCCCATAATCCATCAGGACATCTCCCTCATTGACGGCCACCAGCGTCGCATGCTGCGCAATTTCTTCAAGCAATGCTTTTTCAAAAATTCCTCGAAATTGATTAATCACTGTTTCCTTTACCATATACCAAATTTAAAAAAAATATGGACAGGTTCAGAAAAAAGCCCCAATCAAAAAAATTGAAAGGGGCAAAAACAGATTGGTAATCTTAGAATCGATGGGTAATCCCTATACCGAAGTTGTAATAATTTATTCCACTTGAATCATAGGCTTTATGATTAATGAAATTGTATTGCATTCGTACCGTGGCTCCCCAATCTGAAGTTCCGCCGAAGGGAATGTAAACCCCTACTTCAGGCGCAACACTGAATGCCCAGCCATTGTACTGATCTCCTGTGGACAACATCCCGTAGTCGGTTCTTTGTTCGACATAAGATCCCCCCATGGCCAAACCGACATAGGGCTGAATCAGACCATCACGGTTGAAGTAATAACTTGCCGTCACCTGAAGGTTCATCATGTTCAGGTAATTGTATTTATTGGCATAGATGTCACTTCCCTGCCCATTATCGTAAATTCCTCGGCCATAATCCTGGAAGAAATTGTCGTAAGACAAACGCCCCCCGATGGCAAGGCCTTTGTAAACAAAGCCCGCCCCTTCTACGGAGAAGTTACGATAGCTGCCATCGTCCACAAAATTACTGGTACCACCAGCAGGCATCCCCATGTTATAGCCAAGGGTAAAGAAGCCATTATCGTAGAATTGTGCATGTCCGATTTGGCTCCCCAAAAGACATATCATCAGTGCTGAAAAGAAAACTTTAATATTTTTCATCGTGATATTGTTGAAGTGGATTAACGGTCGGTTTTATTAATATCCATATATGGACTCATCTCAAAGGCTTCGTTCATTCCTCGGGCAAGTCGTTCCTCATTGTATTCGCTATTGCGTGAGAGTACGCCCTGAATGATACCCTGCCATCTGAAATCTACCTCATGACCATCCTCGGCCATCTTGCCTGCAATCTCCATTTTGTCTTTGTTGGTCGCAGTGCCATTTTCCTCCTCAAAGGCAGCGAGACGTTTTTTGAATTCCTCTTCAAACAAATCATGGCTGTGGGCATCCACTTTGTCGATCATCATACTCCCGACAGTGTACTGGTAGCTATAAGCCCCACTCCACCACGGATACCAACCGCCCCACATTGGCGGATAAGGGAAGCCCCAGCCCCCCCAATATCCAGGGTAACCCCACCACCATGCGCCACCACCTACTACGGTATTGGTGTTTTCCTGCAAAGCAGCAATCAGGTAAAAATCGGCCTCTTGCCCCTCAGCAGCATAGTTGTAACCCAATTCCTCAAAGCCTGTAATCAGGCGGGAACTGATTTTGACAGAATCAGATTTAGAAAGCTGATCATCATCTTTATCGCTGAGGATACCGACGGATTTAATTTTGAAGGTTTGATAGGTGTTTTCATTGCTGTAAAATTCAGCATCATAATAGGTGAGCGTAACGTCTTGCTCATCAACATACGTTGGTCCTTGATGATTACACGACATCATCGAAAAACTCATTGCGATCACCACCATCATGGAAGCGATACGCGACAGGGGATTCTTATAATTGGTTTTCATTGTTGATATTGTTTTACATTCACCTGTAATAGGGAAAAAGGCAAATGAAAACCCTATTGAAAACCCTTAAAATTTGGCTTTTTATAATTATCATATCTATTTTTAAGTTCAAAAAACAACCCTAACCACTAATATTCAAACATTTAGCCACTTCTCTAAAATTGATGACGATCTAAAACCTGATTAAAAATAATGCGCCTGTTCCTGACCTCAGCCAATCAATTGATTGAAATCAAAGCAGTAATTGGTAATGATCAAACATAAATTCATTGATAATTAATAATTTTTTGACGAATATCGGGTTGATAAATCCAAAGCAAAAGCACCTATTCTCCATGAAAGAAACAATCCCTACCCGATATAGCCGCCAGACTATTCTTCCGCAAATAAAAAAAGAGGGGCAACTGCAATTAATGGCCGCAAAAGTGTTAGTGATTGGCGCAGGAGGTCTGGGCAGTCCCGTTTTGACCTATCTGGCAGCAATGGGCATTGGCCATATTGGCGTAGTGGAATTCGACCTGGTCGATGAGACGAACCTCAACCGACAGTTTATTTATAGGGCTGCGGATAAGGGTAAGAAAAAGGTGGATGCGGCAAAAAAAATCCTGACTGAACAAAATCCGCTTGTAAACTGGGAATTCCACGACCTGTATATAAATCGCGATAATGTCATTGAGCTCATCATGCCATACGATATCGTAGTGGATGGATCGGATAATTTTGATACCCGCTACCTGTTGAACGACGCCTGTATTTTGGCCGATAAGGTACTGGTCTCTGGCGCCATTCATCAGTTCCATGGTCAGGTATCGGTATTTAATTATCAGCAAGGCCCCACCTACCGTTGTATTTTCCCTCAACAACCCGAAGCGCAATCCGCCCCAAATTGTGCTGAAGCTGGAATTATGGGCGCCACGGCAGGTGTAATAGGTTCGCTTCAGGCCATGGAGGTGGTAAAAGTCATCTGTGGTATTGGAGAGGTGCTCAGTGGTAAGCTTTTGCTGATTGATCTTTTACACCATGATCAACAACTTATTCAGTTTAAACTCAATCCCGAAAACAGGACTGTGAAATCTTTGCCTTTTCCCAAAGAAGAAAGGTGCTTCATACCGGCAGAGGGGGATCAATTTGAGGACTCCCCAGCAAACTGGAAAACAAAGTACCCTGAAGGAATCTTATTAGACATTAGAGAGGATTATGAACAAGAGGAATTTCCTGTGGAAGGATCCCATCATGTTCCACTCAGCACTTTGCCGGATTATTTCAAAAATAATCAGACTAAATCGCCCATGTTAGTTTTTTGCCAAAATGGCATAAAAAGCAAAACAGCTTGTTTGTGGATAAAGGAAAACTACCCAAGCCTGACGGTCAGCGAATTAGCAGGTGGCATAGATAAATATCAAAACTAAAAACAAAAATTATGAGCAAACCTGCGATAAATTATGAATGCCCTAAGTGTAAAAATCGCACCTATGACGTTGGCGAAATCAGAACTACAGGAGGGTTTTGGAGTAAGATTTTTGACGTTCAAAACAAAAAGTTTACCCATGTTACCTGTAAACGCTGCGGATACACCGAATTTTTCAAAGGCAGTACCAGCATGCTCAGTTCGATGTTTGATCTATTCACATAAAAAAATCCCTACGTTACATTACTAACGTAGGGATTTTTTCGCTTTCAGGCTGATTTTTACAATTCCTCACCCATCAAGTTCTCCATCAGGTGTAAATTGTATCGGGCACTTGGCAGCCCCTTAATACTATCGATAGCATTTAAATTGGCTGATCCAACTGCCGCCTGCACCAACTGCCTGACCTCTGAATACATATCCCAGTCGATAAATTCTCCCTGAAAATGATAGACCACTTCAAGCATTTCCCCCCTGCTTAAAACCTCTACCTGATTAATTCTTGGATGTGTACTCAGTGTTTGCTTTAATTCCGAAATATTGATCCGATGACGACAGAGGGTTTCCATAATTTCTTGGGGGCTTAGTGAAAAATAATTATCCGTTCCAATAAGGAAAAAAAAAGATTCAACCCCAAAACTTATTCCTTCGACTACGAATTTCATAAGTAATAAAAATGCGAAAAAAATAAAATATTAAAGCATCGCTGTTAAATAGTTCGATAATATGACTTTTTTTAAGAAAAAATGCTGATTTTTTAAAAAATATAAGGGGTTTTTCATTCTATTTTTCAAATCTCTTACTAAATTAGGTAGGACAAATGATAACCCTAATATAAAGGAGGATATTATTATTACAGCCATAACTGTGATTCTGATTTCGCTTTTGTATTCATTGATAACTTTAACTTTTAAATTAAGATCACCTATGTCAACGTTTGCTGAATTAATCCTTGATGGACAATCTTATGAGTTTCCGGTGGTAGAAGGAACACAAAACGAAAAAGGTATAGACATTAGTACCCTTCGTTCCAAAACCGGTTACATCACGTTAGACTATGGGTTCAAAAACACAGGATCCACACAAAGTGCTGTTACTTTTCTGGATGGAGAAAAAGGAATTTTAAAACACCGCGGCTATTCCATTGAAGAGCTTTGCGAAAAATCAACCTTCTTAGAAGTTGCGAACCTATTGATTTACGGCAACCTGCCAAATAAAGCGCATTTGGCCTCTTTTACCGAGAGCATTAAAGGTTACCAGTTAGTGCATGAAAACTATCGGAAAATTTTGGAAGGATTCCCTTCTCATACGCACCCGATGGGTATTTTATCTGCATTGGCTACTACTTTAAATGCCTTTCACCCAGAAGCATTGGACCCACACCGTCCGAATGAGCAGGTTGATCTTTCAATTCAAAAATTGATGGGTAAATTGCCTACCTTTACTGCCTGGGCTTATACACATGCTAAAGGTATTGCACACAATTATCCAAAAAGTGGTTTAGGTTATGTGGAGAATTTCTTGCACATGATGTTCTCTACAAAGTTGAAGGAGTATGAGATCGATCCTGTGATTGTTCGTGCTTTAGAAAAGCTATTGATTTTGCATGCAGATCACGAGCAAAACTGTTCCGCTTCAACGGTACGTATTGTTGGTTCTTCGAATGCAAGTATTTATGCCTCGGTTGCTGCAGGTATTAATGCGCTTTGGGGACCACTTCATGGTGGAGCCAACCAGGGGGTTATTCAGATGTTGGATGAAATTCAGGCTGATGGTGGAAATGTTGAGAAATACATCAATAAAGCCAAGGATAAAGATGATCCTTTCCGCTTGATGGGCTTTGGTCACCGCGTATATAAAAACTTTGACCCTCGTGCGAAAATCATCAAGAAAGATGCTGATGCTGTATTGGCTAAATTAGGGGTAAGCGATCCGATTTTGGATATCGCTAAGAAACTTGAAGAAACAGCACTTCAGGACAGCTACTTTATCGAGCGTAAATTATTCCCGAATGTCGATTTCTATTCTGGAATTATCCTTAAAGCGATTGGTATTCCTACTTTGATGTTCCCTGTAATGTTTGCAATGGGTCGTCTTCCAGGTTGGATTGCACAATGGAAAGAAATGAGAGAGAACAAAGAACCAATCGGTCGTCCTCGTCAGATTTACACTGGTAATACTGATTTAGAGTACAAGCCTATTGAAATGAGATCATAAAAAATCACAAAAAAAGGGTTATCGTTCTTCTCGATAACCCTTTTTTTTATTGATATGGCTCGTATTGTACTGCCTGAATATGGAAAACCCGTAATCCTCCTGGCGTATTGACTTCCACCTTATCCCCTAACTTTTTATACATCAGGGCATCTCCAATGGGTGAGGCGACACTGATTTTACCATTTTTAAGGTCTGTTTCATCTGACCCCACCAACTGATAAACCATACTCGTTCCATTCGGTAAACCGAGTTTCAGATAAGCCCCAAAGACCACCTTACCCTCTTCCGCAGGTGCAATAACGGGACGCACCTCTACGGACCGCAATCGCTTACGCAAAAAAGCAATTCTGATATCGATTTCTCGCATTCGCTTTCTTCCATAAATATACTCGGCATTCTCCGATCGGTCTCCCATCGCTGCTGCCTCGGCCACAGCCTGTACAACTGCGGGGCGATCAATTTTCCACAATTGATCCAATTCACTTTTCAGAACCTCAAAACCAGCTTCTGTAATATAACTTTTATAGGCTTTCATTTTATCAACTCATTTAACCCACAAAATTACAGTTTAAGTCTAAAAGATCAAGGGAAGTTATTCATCTTTGCCAAAAAGCAGATTCAACCCAAATCCAACCGCCTGTTGCTTTGCAGTTTTGTAATGAAATATGCCAGGCAGATCATCCACAGTAGCAACCAATTGCACAGGTCCCGCCTGTACCCTAAAACCAACACCCAACTGCGCCAGCTTTTCATTGCTGCTCGTTACATTGGCATGCACTGTCATTCCTTTCCCCACATAATAATTATAACCGATCGTCCCTGCTATATCCCAATCTGTTTGAAAAAGTGTATTGACCAACAAAGCAGAAACCTGATGCCTTTCTGTTAAATTATAAATAGCATAGGTATAATTCATCGCTGGCATATTTTCCCAATAGGCTTTGGCTTTGGTCGTATCCGAAACAACGACATCGCGAATTCCATCTTCGAGAGTTTTGTAATAGGTTACAGCCTCCAATACCGTCCCCGGAGTTTCATAGACATTGTCAGAAATAGTAAAATTAAGCCCGTTACTTTTCCAATGAATTCTACCCAGGTCCACAAACGATGTCCCCACCTGAAGATCATCGCTCACATTATACTGCACCGCAATATCAGCCCCAAAGCCCCTATTATCAGAAATATCAAAACGATCCTGTGATCCTTCGGAAAAATCATAGCCTGCAGAGCGCACTCCCGCCTGATTAAATTGAATACTTGCCCGATTGACACTTCGATCAACCGTTGCAACACCTGAAAAATTATCAGATTCAATCTGCCCTATTCCCTGTAAATATTTAGCTCGGAAACCTACTTGCCATCGGTCATTAATCTTAATGGCATCGCCCAAAGCAACTTCCACATAACTTAACCCTCGAAACTGAACATCATCAAACTCATAAACCCCATCATCCAATTCTAAATTTTCCGCCAAAGCCAGCAATAGATCACCATCCATGGAAAAATATCCGAAAGCTCGGGCCGCTACACCAAAATTGATAAAATGCTTTCCTGTCTTAAAGCCTACATTCATCAGGCCAGCCCGTGCATTCACCTGACCGCGGTAATCTTCCATACCAGACTCTATTAGATGTTCCAGTTCAAAGGTTACTGAGGTCCCGTCAAAAATAAAAAGATCGTTGGCGTTCACGGTAGCATCGTAACCAATGCTAATCCGATTCAAAGCTGGAACCCCAATCATCACTTTTTCTGCTGGCTGCCAAGCTGGATTGAATTGCAACCCATAAGCAGAACGCGTTGGATCCAGCAGGAATCCCGTTTGATGCCATTGCGCCAAACCGCGGATCGGCGACCAAAGAATAAACAAAATCACGAAGAATAATAAGGAGACTTTTTTCATACCTAATTAAAGTCTTTTTTATCCCTTGGGGATTACCGCTGTGTGCTTAAACACCACTCTAACCGCCCATTAAAAAAAATAAATGACCAAAGTGATGTTTTTCACTATTTTTGGAATGCTTTTCGCTATTTAATGAAGCAGGAGGTTGGCTATATTTGATAAAAACCGATAGTAGATTTCCATAAATTCCTAAAAACTTATACTTTTGTAACATCTACTTTTTGATGGGAAATGCACACTGCCTTTAATTTTATATTAGCAATCCCATAAATAAATTCATTATGTTCAAACAGATTTTTTACCCATTTTTATTCGTAGCGATTATCATCAGTGGACTTACCTCTTGCCTTTCGGGAGAAAATGGCGGGTATTCACAAGCTCCGACACCTTTTGAGTCCGATTCTATTACCATTAATGGTGATGCGCCAGACTTCAACTCCATCATTGTGGTCAACAATGATTCTTCATGGTATTCTTCAAACCGTGGATATTACAAAAGCTTTGAAGTGACTGAAATTTCAGCAGCCTGGTTAGGCGACACCCTTGCAGCTTCAACTTTTGAAGGAGGGAAATTGGTATTCTCCTCAGGGTTTGAACAAACAGAATTGGCCACGATTGACACCGACTTCTTTGCTGAAAAGAAATCTCATAGCCTTAATGTTAGTGAAGAAGATCTGGAAAAACTGGCAAATACGATGAATAACAATAAGGTGAAGGCGATTCCTTTTTACTTCCAGGGTCAATTGACCGCTGGTGAAGAAATTGAAGAAGGAAAAGAACCAAAGGCACCCATTAGAGTCGTGCTTAACGTCAAGGTAACTTTCTAAAAAAAACACTATTTAATAATTGCGGAAGCCGATCAATAAGATCGGCTTTTTTTATTACATAAGATATTAATTTGAAGCTCGAACGGCTTACTTTAATAACTTGCTGATCTCGAAACAATCCAAATTTATTGACGGTTAAACTCATGAACATTATAACCAAGATCAATATGATGACGATTGCGAAAATTTTGGGACAGGAAGTCCTTGACTCACGAGGAAACCCAACTGTAGAGGTCCATATATTTTTAAACAGTGGAATAGTGGGCAGGGCAATTGTGCCTTCAGGGGCATCTACAGGCGAAAAAGAAGCCGTTGAGCTCCGTGATGGCGAGAAGCGCTATGGCGGAAAAGGGGTACGCAAAGCAGTTGCTAATGTCAATGATGTGATTGGTCCCGCATTGGAAGGGATGAACATTACAGACCAACGAGCAATAGATTACAAAATGATTGAACTCGATGGCACAGACAATAAAGGGAAACTTGGTGCTAATGCGATTTTGGGCGTTTCTTTGGCGGCAGCTCATACCGCTGCGGCGGCCTTGGGCATTCCTTTATATCGTTATATTGGTGGCGTGAATTCTGCTATTTTGCCCGTGCCCTGTATGAATGTTATCAATGGCGGTGTACATGCACAAAATTCGGTGGATTTTCAGGAATTTAAGATTGCTCCTCACAATGCGCCAGATTTTGAAACTGCCATTCAGATAGGAGAAGAGTGTTTCCATGCACTGAAGCAAGTGCTTCACGATAAGGGTCACAATACAGGCGTGGGTGATGAAGGCGGTTATGCGCCCGATCTGAAATCAAACGACGAGGCGGTAGAGTTTATCCTTCGCGCGATTGAGAAAGCGGGTTACACGCCAGGTGATGATGTATCGATTTGCCTGGATCCCGCCACCTCTGAAATGTACAAAGATGGAGGCTATTTCTTTTTCAGCAGTACAGAGGAAACCAAATCTGCAGACGATATGGTGAGATTATGGGAAGACTGGATGAATAAATACCCGATCGTACTACTCGAAGATGGACTTGGCGAGAATGACTGGGAAGGATGGAAAACACTCACGGATACACTTGGCGATAAAGTAGAGCTGGTTGGAGATGATATTTTCTGTACAAATCCCGCAATTTTACAACAAGCCATTGATAAAGGTATCGGGAACTCCATTTTGATTAAACTAAACCAAATTGGTACACTTACAGAAACTTTGGAAACCATTGAACTGGCTAACCGAAATAATTATAACTGCTATGTGTCCCATCGTTCTGGAGAAACAGAAGACACCACTATTGCTGATTTGACGGTCGGTATAGGTTGTGGGCACTTAAAAACAGGCTCTGGTTGTCGTTCAGAGCGTGTTGCCAAATTTAATCAGTTATTAAGAATTGAAAGAGAACTTGGAAGTGCCGCTAAATACGCAGGTATTGGCGCCTTCAAAAATGTAAAGTAAAAAAGGATAAGTTCATTATATCACAAAAAGAGCCTATTGGAATAGGCTCTTTTTATTTGCGCTAAAATTACTTCAAACACCTAAACCTTACATGGGTATTTCAACTTATTTCTATAAAACATATGTTGAAATATTGCTCATTTATCTTCCTGTTCAGTTTGATTTTCTCCGCTTGCACTGACGAGCCTAACGTTGTGCCGACCTGTAGATCGAATATTGAATTGACCTATAATATCAAAGCAAGTACGACGACCAATAGTGAAGATGGGGCCGTTATTGTTACCAATATTGAAAATGGACAACCGCCCTACCAATTAGCTATGTTTGCCCAAAACGACAGCAGTCAAATCAGAAAAATTTTGAACTTGCAGCAAGTTTCAGCAGGTCAATACCAATTGGTGGTTGAAGACGCCTTAGGCTGTGACACTTCCTTCGATATTGAAATTCCAGCAAATCAAATTATCGAGTAAAAAGCACATCAAATTTTGGGCTGATCGTTTTCCCTATCAAAAATTTCATCCTAACTTAAGACTGTAGAATGTCACCTTAATCTCGACCTTATGAAATACAGTCTTATTTTTATTTTTTCCACTGCATTGATTTTTGCCGCCTGCCTATCTGAAAAAGAAGAAACCCTTCCTGAGAAAGATTGCCCTGAGGCCATTACCTTTAGTGGTGGGGTTGATCAAATCATTAATACCAACTGTGCCGTGCCAGGCTGCCATGTGCCTGGGGCCGTTCCTCCATCTTTAAAAGGATACGATGAAGTTAATTCGCATACCAGTAATATTGAAAAACGAATTAACGGAGAAGGGGCCATCATGCCACCATCAGGAAAATTACCTCAAGCGACCATAGATTCTATTTCATGCTGGATACAAAATGGAAAATTGCGATAATCGTCTGTTGGGCGATATTCTCGATGCAGCAGCATGCCTGCGCTCAAAAAATACGTGCCACTCAAATGGTGATTTCCTTTTATTCGAAAGCGCCATTGGAGGACATCGATGCGACAAACAATCAAGGTGTCTCGGCCATTGACATGGCAACATCAAAAATTGCTTTCGTTGTCCCTATTATCGGTTTTGAGTTTAAAAACGGGCTGATGCAGGAACATTTCAATGAAAATTATCTTGAATCTGACCAATACCCCAAAGCAACATATGCAGGGGATTTAATTCATTTTGATCCTGAAAAAAAAGGCGTGCAAAAGGTCAGTACGAAAGGAGTCCTGACCATCCATGGCCAAAGTCAGTCTATTGAAGCAAAAGGCACCATGGAACGTAAAGGCTCGGAGTGGCACTTAATATGCCAATTTTCTGTAAAGCTCGAAGATTATGACATTGAAGTTCCAAAATTAATGTTTCAGAAAATCGCTGAAACCATTTCCATCGATCTACAAGCCACCTACCCGCTCCAATGAAAACCATCAGCACTGTTTTTTTACTTATAATCAGCCTCACCTTCAACTCGTTTGCTCAGGCGGACTTACTTGCAGAACTGGAAAACAGCCAAGATACGGCACCAGCGCCCGTATTCAGCACCTTTAAAGGTACAAAAATTATTAATGGGCAATCGGTGGAAACGCGCAAGGCTGGCAACCTTGAATTTTTGATTGAGCATCGTTTTGGAACCCTGAACAGTGGGGCTACTGAGTTTTTCGGACTCGATCAAGCACAAATACGGCTCGGACTTTCTTACGCGATTACCGACCGACTCACCATGGGAATCGGCCGCAGTTCCTTCAATAAAATCGTCGATGGCTATTTAAAATTCGCTTTGAAAAAACAATCAGATCGATTTCCCCTCTCAATGACGCTTTTTACCAACATGGGCGTCAAGACTTTTCAGCCTTCAAGTGAAGAAAATCTTTCGGTTTTGCAGCGAAGTGCTTTTGCCCATCAGCTCCTGATCGCGCACAAATGGAATTCAAAATTTTCTTTTCAGCTCAGTCCTACTTGGGTGCATGAAAACCGAATCAGTGCCGCAGACAATAGTAATGATACTTTCTCAATAGGTTTTGGGGGCAGGTACAAACTTAACAAAAGAACCGCCCTTGTGGCAGAATATTTCCTGAATGTCAATAACCGCGAAAACCTCAATAAATATGATGCACTTGCCATAGGGGTAGATATTGAAACAGGCGGCCATGTATTCCAAATTCACCTGACCAATGCGCAGCAGGTGATCCCACAGGGGTTTATTACTGATACACGTGGGAATTTCTGGGAAGGGGACATTCACCTTGGCTTCAATATCTCCAGAGATTTTGGACTTGGGAAAGCAAAAAAGAAAAAATGGTGATTTGTGAAAGGCTAAAATTTGACGTAATTTCCCCCTTCAAAATTAGCAAATACCACCATTTCAAGAAAGATCATACATATTGATTTAGACGCCTTTTACGCTTCCATCGAACAACGTGACCACCCAGAATACAAGGGAAAACCACTTGCTGTGGGAGGTTCCCGAGAACGTGGGGTTGTGGCGGCAGCAAGTTATGAAGCGCGAAAGTTTGGGGTTTTCAGTGCCATGCCTTCAGTTATTGCTTCCCGAAGGTGCCCCGATCTTATTTTTGTAAGACCACGGTTTGAGGTCTATCAGGCTGTTTCGAAACAAATCCGTAAAATTTTTCATAAGTACACGCCACTGGTGGAACCGCTTTCATTGGATGAAGCTTACCTTGATGTTACCGAACCGTTAATAGGCCCTCCCTCTGCCACACTTATTGCGGAAATGATCAGGAATGAAATTTTCGAAGTTACAGGTCTAACTGCATCGGCGGGAATTTCCTATTGCAAATTCTTGGCTAAAGTTGCTTCAGACATTAACAAACCCAACGGAATGTACATCATTCAACCCGATGCGGCGGTCTCTTTTCTTGAGCGATTACCCATCAAAAAATTCCATGGCATTGGTAAGGTTACCGCAGAAAAAATGAAGGAGATGGGCATTTCTACAGGATTTGACCTGAAAAATTATACCCAAAAACAGTTGGTCAGAAAATTTGGGCGTGCAGGGGCGCACTTCTATCGTATTGTTCGCGGTGATGATCAACGCCCTGTAATTCCAGATCGCGTTCGCAAATCCATTGGTGCAGAAAACACCTTTAACAGCGATTTATCACACCATGATGAACTCCTGGATCAGCTCTACAAAATATGTGAAACTGTTTGGAAAAGGGCGCTCCACAGTAATGCTTCTGGAAAAACCATTACCCTGAAAGTTAAATTCCATGACTTTAAACAAATCAGCAGAAGTAAATCCCTGGATCATTATGTAAAATCAGAAAAGGAATTGCGAGAGCAGGTACTGAAACTCTTTTTCGGTGCTGAAGAAGATTATGAACCAATCAGGCTGATGGGGGTCAGTATCTCCAACCTCAACATTCCTGATGAGCGGTTTAACAAGCAACTTCAAATCCCTTTCAAGCATCGGTTTCATCACAAATAGCAATACTGCCAAGCTTGCTAAATTCGGCTTAATTGCGCGCACCGCCGCTTAATCTGACGGTCAAACCGAACAATATCTTCCCCGTTTCGCAATGGCAACCATCCACGGTTTTCCACCAATTCCACATTGCCCTGAAATGTGGGGGATTGTGCATAGCCTTTCGAAGCATAATTCGGATGACTGTGGGCATAAATGGCCGCCTTGGGTTTCAAAAACTCATCGGCATAAGTGGCAGTATGCATGGTACCCGATGCCAATTCACTTTCGATCACCACCATCCCCGCACTGATGGCCGCCATCAACCGATCACGTTCCCGAAAATTCGACTTCTGAACCTTACTGCCCACCGGGTACATGGATAAAAGACAGCCTCCTTCTTTGGCGATCTTCATTGCCAAACCTGCATGTTCATTAGGGTAAATATTCTGAACATCGGAAGGTAAAACGGCTATCGTCGGACGCTGGTGTTCAAGTGCCAAACGGTGCGCTATGGCATCGCAGCCCAAAGCCAAACCTGAAATTATGGTGTAATCAAACTCCTCAATCAAATATCGACCAATTAACTGCTCCCCTATTCGCTTACCAAAATCCGAAGGGCTGCGCGAACCAATCACGCCTACTCCCAACTCATTAAGGCAGCTTAACTCACCCTTGGCATACAAAAAAAATGGGGCACCGTCCACATGTCGTAATAATGGTGGAAAATAAGGGTGATGATGATCCAATATGGTGATTCCTGCAGCCTCAGAGCGATCCAAGATCTGATCAGACGCATCCAGGGCCTGTTGTACATCTTTAACACTGATATTTCTAAGCCGACTATTTTGGCGTTTCAAGTTGGCCACCACCTCTACATATGCACGTTCATTAGGGAAATCCACATCATTTTCTGCAAGGTATTTTTTTGCTGCCGTCATGGTCACGTAGCCTACATTAGCACAAAGGGATAGCACAAAAAGATGATAATCAAAATCCATAATTTGAGTCGCTTTTCAGGTCAAGTACTGTAAAGAATAGTTATATTAGACCAATTATAATCAAAAAAATAACCTGAAACCCACATGAAGAAAATATTTTTTTTCACCAAAGGCATTTCACTCGCCTTGATCTTCCTACTCTGTACAAACCAATCTTTATTTGCACAAAAAGACAATGACGCATTTCAGTGGTTCACTGCGCAGGGGAAAAAAACAAGCTATAAAAAATTGATCAAGTCCCTTCAGTCAGCCGATGTTGTGCTTTTCGGTGAACTCCATAATGACCCTATTGCTCATTGGCAACAAAACAGGGTGGCACACGCCCTGCAAAGCCCTGACTATAAGTTAAAATTGGGATTTGAAATGTTGGAGCGCGATCAGCAGTTGATCGTTTCGGAATATCAGCAACAACTTATTTCAGAAAAAAACTTTACTGATCAGGCACGCTTGTGGCCTAATCAGCCCACAGATTATCAGCCCTTAATGCGTTGGGCCCGAGAAAATAAAATCGAACTTATTGCCACCAACATTCCAAGGAGATATGCTTCGTTGGTCTATCGAAAGGGTTTGGAAGGACTGGAAAGCCTGTCTTCGGAGGCGAAAACACTCCTGGCCCCTCTACCGATCAAAGTTGATACAACACAGCTTCAGTATCGAAAAATGAAACAGATGATGGGGCAGCATGGTGGGTATAACATCGTTTATGCGCAGGCGGTAAAAGATGCGACAATGGCCTATTTTATAGCGCAACAGCTTGACAAAAACACGAAATTCATCCACTTCCACGGAAGTTATCATTCTGATTTTCACGAAGGCATAACCACCTACCTGAAAGCACTTTCTCCTGAATCAAAAATTATTACAATTGCGACAGTCAAACAGGGGGAATTAAAAAAATTGTCAGAGGAGCACTTAAACCAAGCAGATTATGTATTGGTGGTAGCTGATGACATGACCAATACCCACCAATAATGGGAAGTGTTCACGTAGATCACTGGATTGCACAAAGGCCTGCACCACAGCGGCAAATGTTTGAAGAGCTTCGGTATTTGATTAAAAGTCAATCGTCCGATATTTCTGAAAAAATCAGCTGGTCCATTCCTTTTTTTTATTTCAATGGGCCATTGTGCTATCTAAAGCCCGATGCTGAAGGGGGAATTGCCGTCAGTTTTATGAAAGGGTACTTGATGGATCAGACCGAATTTCCGCTACTTGAACAGCAAGGCAGAAAACAAGTGAGGTCAATACTCCTTCAATCTGTAGAAGAAATCGCATCGTCGAATTTAGAAATTTATTTGCAGGTGGCAATGTCCCTAAATGCTGAAAAATAAATGGGAATCAGATTGATCAAAAGCAAAAAAGCCAGTTGATGAGTGGTGGACTGCAACGGAATAAAAAATTCATGGCGCAGCATCATTCATCAGCCAGCTTACTTTTTACAAATAGCCCTTTATCGAGCCAAGTCAATACTCACCCCTGCCCCCGCTTGGTATAAATAGCCATGGGTATAATCACCAATAATCCGTGCCTGAACAGCAGTATGGTCACTGACCTTCCAGGAAACAATGGCAATATAGTTGGTCCAGTCCCACACTTCACGTACCCACTGATACTCTGGCTCCGATGCCAATACGACCGTCAAACGGTTAATATTCAGTGGAGCAATAAACACACACGCCCAGCCGAGCTGAGAAACCATCGCACCCCGCTGCAATACTTCTCCCGTTTCTTCAGAAACTTTTGTAGCCGTGGTAAAATTATACCCTGACCCGATAGATCCCGCAAAAAGGAAGTGCGACGTCAGTGGCAAATAATAATCGATATAACCGACCAAAGCATTTTTTAACCCAAAGGACTCCTCCATCCGAAGGTTCAGCGGGCTGTTCCTTAATTTATAATTCTGTTGCAACCAAAGGCGATAATTGCCATCTGCATTAAACTTGGGGAAAGCATGATATACCAGCGTATTCATGCTCCAATCGCCTATTTTCGTGCTTTCCGATACAGGCTTAAAACCATCCTCACTATTTTGCCCTCTCCCTTGAAGTGGAAAAAATAAACATGCTACCAAAAGTAGCCCAACTACATACTTCATTCTAATCGTTAATCAAATAATGTGCAAGAATACACTAAAAAATAAACGATTTAAAGCATTTTCTCATTTATCAATAGTTCAGAAAGGATTATTGATGCCCCTTTACTTTTCATTTCCTCAATAGAACGCTCGCCATCCTTTGCATCTAAATTTACTGCCCTTACGGCATCGGCTATCAAAACGACCTCATACCCTAATTTTAGGGCATCAAGCACAGAGAACTTAACACAATAATCGGTGGCCAGACCCGCCACAAACAGCTTTGTTACCCCATTTTCCTTTAATTCCTGATCCAGCCCCGTGGCGTGCCGATGACCGTTATCAAAAAATGCACTGTAAGAATCCACCTTTACGTCTTGTCCTTTTTGAACAACTGCCGTAAACTTGTCAGTAGGCAAATCGCTATGCAATTCCACCCCTGCGGTACCCTGTACGCAGTGGTCAGGCCAAAGTACTTGGGGTAAACCATCGAGATTGATGACCTCACCAATTTGTTTCCCTTGGTGCTGAGAGGCAAAACTGCGATGATCAGCAGGGTGAAAATCCTGAGAAGCGAAGATCAAGTTAAACTTTGGGAACAATTTTTGTAACACAGGCAATATCTCATTTGCATTCGGCACGGCTAAAGCTCCGCCTTGCAGAAAGTCGTATTGAATATCAATTAATAATAATGCATTCATATTGATGAGCAATTGATTAAAAACACAAGGGAATTTTACACTTATTCCACTATAATACCTAATTTAGAAATTAAATTAATAGCCTGCTACCTCATTTTATGTCTCTTTCAAATAAAAATATACTTGTATCCCTGTTGATGATCCTCGGCTGCTTATGCTCCCAGCGCACGATGGCTCAGGTCAGTAAACAGAAACTTCACCGACCAAAAGTTGGCGTCGTTCTTTCAGGAGGAGGAGCGAAAGGATTAGCGCATGTTGGAGTATTGAAGGTTTTGGAGGAGGCTGGCATTCCTGTAGATTATATTGCGGGAAACAGTATGGGCTCAATTGTAGGCGCATTATATGCTATGGGGTATTCCGCTGATGCCTTAGATTCCCTCGCACGGGTAACACCATGGACTAAAATCCTGGCGGATCAGATCGACCGAACCAACCTCAACATTGAGGAGCGAGAGAACTATTACCGCACCTTCATTCAATTAAATTTTGACAAAAATGGGGTTCAACTTCCTGGAGGACTGGTCGCGGGACAAAGTGTGACCAATTTGCTGAATGAGCTTTGCGTCCCTGTCTATAATATACAAGACTGGAGTAAATTACCCATCCCCTTTAAATGTGTCGCCACTGATATTGTAACTGGTAAGGCCGTCGTGCTTGATCATGGATATTTACCTGATGCATTGCGGGCCAGTATGTCGATACCAAGCTTTTTCACCCCTGTTGAACTGGATGGAAAACTGTTGGTCGATGGCTTGGTTATTAATAACTACCCCGTGGATGTGCTGAAGGAAATGGGGGCTGACATTATCATTGGAGCGGATGTTCATGGAGAATTGGCCAAAAAGAAAGATCTGAACAGTATGTTTGCGGTCCTTAACCAGAGTATGTCTTTTTACGGGGAGCAAAACTACCTGAAAAACAAACACATGGTGGATTTAAATATCCGACCGAATTTGGGTAAACTTGGCCCGAGTGATTTTGATCAGGTCGATTCTCTGATCACCCTCGGAACAAAAGCCGCAGAATATTACCTTGATGATTTGTATATGCTCGGCGATTCTCTGAAAGAATTCAAAGATTATCAAATAAAGCAACATCATCAGCTTCAGGCTCCGCATCTTAAAGTCAATAATGTGGAGTTTATCGGTGCTAAAAAAGTTTCCAAAAGGCGGGTGAAAGATCAAAGAATCATTCACAAGGGCGACAGCATCAATTTTCAAACCTTAAAAGCCAACGTTGACCGTTTGTACGCTTCGGGCTTTTACAACAAGGTATCCTACAAAGTATTGCCTTCGGCAGATTCCAGTTCCGCAGATATTCAATTTGATACTGAGCCCGCTGTTCCAGGCACCATCGGCATAGGTGTTCATTATGATCCTGATTTTGGTCCAGCGATCCTTTTTCAGGCGGGCTATAATAATTTACTGACACGGGATAGCCGTATGAACCTCGCCGTTAAGATTTCCAAAAATCTAAGGATAAAATCAGAATACTGGTGGTATGGCCAAAAAAATATTGACTATTCTTTTGGGCTTGACTTCGACCAGTTCAGGCAAACATTTCAGTTTCAGGCTTTATTAAATGAATATATTATTAATTCATTCACCGTTGACCTGACCGCACACGGAAAGCTTTCCAACGATGTACTCATAAGCGCGGGACCAATCGTGGACTTTTTATCAAGAACCAGTACTTTTGAGAAAGAACTCGGGGTAAAAGATTCTACCAATGGTGTATATGTTGGCGGAAAAATGGTTTTGCTCAGGGATAACCTCGATCAGCCGCATTATCCGCATCGGGGGAGCCGAGTGAGGGCCGATTTCAGACTGACCAAATATCTCGGCAATCAGCCAATCAATCTGTTGATGAATGTGAAAGCTGAAAAAGCCTTTCCGCTGTCACATAATGGTACATTAATTTTAAATGGGATGATTCATGTTAACAGCACTGAAGTGGTTCCTGCGGCCTACTTCGCACTGTTGGGTGGACGAGGCGATAATTTTAAATTGCCTGGTATTCATTCACTGAACGGTTTCCATGCAGGTGATCATCGGCTTGCGGCCCCCAATGCCCTGATGGCTAATGTTACTTATCAGCAAAAACTGTTTAAGAAAAATTACTTGCAGATTCATTTTGATGCGGCAAAAGTAGAGCGAACCCGCTCGCAGCTTTTCCACATTACCGACCTGAGCACCGCAACCTCACTGACTTATGGCTACAATTCGTTTATTGGCCCAATTGAATTTACTGGAAGCTATAATTCTCAGCACCGCTTCCTGGCCTATCTTAACATTGGATTCTGGATATAGCTGTTCGCTAAATTGAAGAAGTTTTTAAAAATGGCTGTCCCCAGGGTTCCCGAGAGTTCAGGGTTAAACATCACGCCGTAAATTGGCCTGAAATGGTGCGCAATGGCTTCTACTTCATAATTTCTGCTTGAAGCAACTTTCTGAAAACCTGCGGGTAGGGTAATCCCTTCGCAATGATTGGTTTTCATGTCGAATTGATAGGAAAAATGAGAAAGAATAGCGTGATCGGTATGCCTCGTCATGGTTGTATAGTCCCTTTCACAGACTCCTTTGTAAATTTGAGCACGATAACTCTGCCCAATAATTTGCATGCCTCCGCCGATTCCCAAAGTGGGCATGTCGGAGGTCATTAGAAAAGCAAACTTTTCGCGGAGAGCTTCAAACTCCCCATCGGTAAAATTCATGTTTGTGCCAGAAATGATCAAAGCATCATGGTCGGGCATCTGATCGGCCTCAAATTCCTGTAAACCCACCATCATCATTTTACTTCTAAACCGCCTGACTTCCCTCACAATATCAGGCACCGATACACTTCCGCAGTCAATAATTATTACCATAATGATCTAAGCCATTCAACATTAATTTGATTAAAAAAAGGCCGTCAATAAAAATTAACGGCCTTAAAATATATAATATTAATGATTAGAACTTTTTCTTCACATCATTAATTGCATCGTTGGCGCCATCTTTGGCATCATCTGCCGCGTCTTCAATGGCGTTACCTGCATCTTCCGTTGCATTCTCAATTTTGTCACCAGCATTATCAATGGCATCTTTCGTGTCATCAATAGCTTCTTGCCCTTTGTCCTGTGCGTTATCCATCGCATCGTTGGCATCGTTTTTAGCGTCCTGCCATGATTCTGAAGCATTTTCCTGCATTTGCTCTTTTTCTTTTTCAAGCTCCTGCATTCTGGTCTCCATTTCGGCTTTTTGCTCCTCAGTGGCGTTTTCCATGTTGCGCCCAATTTCCTCCATTTCACTGTCGATGGAGTTCATGGCATCATCCATATCGTCTTGCACTGAATTCAAATTATCACCAAGTTCATCATTAATGTTCTCGATAGATTCTTGCGCTTTTTCTTTAGCTGACTTGTTTTCTGAACAGGAATAAAGTCCAGCTATAAAACAAAAGGCAATTGCAAAAGATAGCTTTTTCATCGTTAGTGGTTTTTTAGTTAAATATTTTCATATCACTCTGGTTAGAAGTGCATGAATAGTACAAGTAGCCAAACTTTAGTTTTCCTAAAATGTTTATTTGCCTCCTGATATTACAATTAAAACCACTAATTACTTCATTGCTTAAAATTGCTCCTGCTCTGTGGAACCATTCATGGCGGTGGTTACAGCCAGGCCTTGCGTTACGGTATTTTGAACCGCATCAAAATAAGTTGTGCCTACAAACGACTGATGTTTCACCGCGCGGAAGCCTTCTTCACTTTGTAAAGCGAATTCCTTTTCCTGCAATTCAGAATAGCCCGCCATCCCACGCTGTTGATAAGCTTTGGAAAGTTCGAACATAGAGGTATTTAGGGCGTGAAAGCCTGCCAGGGTGATGAATTGAAATTTATAACCCAAGTCCGCAAGCTGTTCCCGAAAAGTCGCCATTTCAGCGCGCGTCAAGTTTGCTGCCCAGTTAAAAGACGGGCTACAATTATAGGCCAGCATTTTTCCAGGGTACTTCGCATGGATGGCCTCCGCAAAAGCTTTAGCCTGCTTGATGTCGGGCTTCGAGGTTTCCAGCCAAATCAAATCACAATAAGGCGCATAAGCCAGCCCACGGGCAATCCCTTGCTCCAAGCCATTTTTTACATAGAAAAAGCCCTCTGTACTGCGCTCTCCAGTAATAAATTCATGGTCACGTGCATCAATATCTGAAGTTAATAAATTCGCTGCATCGGCATCTGTTCTGGCAATAATGATGGTTTCTGTTCCCATAACATCAGCGGCAAGACGCGCAGCCACCAACTTATTAATGGCTTCCTGAGTAGGAACCAAAACTTTCCCACCGAGGTGTCCACATTTTTTTGCTGATGACAACTGATCTTCAAAATGCACCCCCGAAGCCCCTGCGTCAATCATGGATTTCATCAATTCAAAAGCATTCAAGTTTCCTCCAAAACCCGCCTCGGCATCGGCAATTATTGGCACTTGATAATCAATTTCCCCACCATGAATAAACTGAATCTGATCTGCCCGACGCAATGCACTGTTAATCCGTTTTACCACCATCGGCACAGAGTTTACAGGGTACAAACTTTGATCGGGATACATTTCCCCCGCCAGGTTTGCATCAGCAGCCACCTGCCAGCCCGAAAGATAAATAGCATCAAGACCCGCTTCCACTTCCTGAATTGCCTGATTACCAGTTAAAGCGCCCAATCCAGCGACAAAATCCTGACTATTCAATTTCTGCCAGAATTTTTCCGCCCCCCATTTCGCAAGGCTGTTCTCAGGTACAATAGATCCTTGTAAGTTAATCACTTCTTCTGCTGAATAGGGTCTTTTTACGCCATTCCAACGTGAATTTGTTTTCCATTCATTAATCAATCGGGTGATTCTTTCTTGCTTTGTCATTTTTTATGTAGATTATAAGTAGGGAAATTAATTTAGGTTAAAGTTGCCCGTGAGTTTCCATTTTAGGCGACTCACGGGTTTTATGTTTTTCGGCGGATTACAAATATTCATAAGCCACTGAAGTGAGGAAATCTTCAAGCTGATCAGCCTTTGTCATTTGGTCAAATAGTTTGGCTGCGAGAGCGAAATTTTCTTTTTCGAAACAGTCCGCCCCATGAATCTCACGGATTCTTTCTTTCGCTTCTAAAGTGGCCTGTTCATAAACCGCCCATTCCACTTTCCGCCCGTCAGATAATAATGCAGTGGGGTGATGCAGCCATTGCCAAAGCTGGGTACGGCTGATTTCAGCGGTAGCGGCATCTTCCATTAAATTGTAAATCGGAACACAACCATTACCCGCAAGCCAGGCAGCAAGGTATTGGACCCCCACATCGATATTTTTCACCATTCCTTCAAAAGTGATTTTGCCATTGGGCACTTCCAGCAAGTGCTCATCACTCACTTTCACATCTCCACGCTCAATGTGCAGGTTGTTCATTCTTTTCATGTGTTGATCAAATGCTTCCCGAGCTACAGGAATTAGCCCAGGATGCGCCACCCAGGTCCCGTCATGACCAGCTTTGGCTTCTCGCAGCTTATCCTTTTGCACTTTATCCATTGCCTTTCCATGAGCATGTTCATCATTTTTAATGGGGATTTGTGCAGCCATACCGCCCATTGCGTGCACATTTCGCTTGTGACAGGTCTTGATCAACAAATCAGAATAAGCTTTCATGAAAGGCATATTCATACCTACCAGCTCTCGGTCAGGTACTAAAAAATCAGCATGTCCTTGCAGTTTTTTGATATAGGAAAAAATATAATCCCAACGTCCGCAATTAAGACCAGCGCTATGCGTACGAAGCTCAAAAAGAATTTCATCCATCATAAAAGAGGCTGTAATCGTTTCGATCAGAACCGTAGCCTTGATGGTTCCACTTGGCACTGCCATATAATCCTGAGCAAAGTCAAAAACCTCATTCCACCAGCGCGCCTCCAGATAATGTTCCAATTTTGGAAGGTAAAAATAAGGACCCGTTCCTCTGTTTTTTACCAGTTGGTGATTGTGAAAAAAGTAAAGGCCGAAGTCAAAAAGTGCCCCAGAGATTTTCTGACCATTGATCAACAAATGCTTCTCATCAAGATGCAAGCCTCGTGGCCGAACGAAGAGGGTGGCGGTTTTTTCGTTGAGTTCATAAGATTTTTGAGAAACAGGATCGATAAAATCTACCTGCCGAGCATTCGCATCGCGAAGATTAGCCTGCCCATCGATCATGTTCTCCCAGGTAGGTGAGGTGGAATCTTCAAAGTCTGCCATAAATACGTCGGCACCTGAGTTCAAGGCATTAATCACCATTTTACGATGAACAGGCCCCGTAATTTCAACCCGCCGTTCGAGTAAATCAACAGGTAATGGCGCTACCTGCCAATTACCCATTCGGATACCTTTTGTTATTGGGTCAAAATTTGGTAAAACACCTTGGCTAATTTTATGCTGATGATTTTTTCGCTGCTCTAATAGGTGTTGTCTTTTCACTTCAAAATGATGATGCAGTTCGGACAAAAACTGTAGGGCTTCCTCGGTTAGGATTGCGGCCTGTGCGGGGTGATTCTTCAAAAGGGTAGTAACGGATTTGGTATGGTTAGTCATAAGTTTTGTATTTGTGTTTATTAACAATAACGGAAGTTAGAGAAAATAAACTGATTTGCGAAAATTCGCTAATACATTTATTTACGCTTTCATCCTTAAAAACCTACATACGTCCGAATCGCTACTAACCGTCGAAATAAAACTTGGCCATCCTCAGAATTTAGCACAAAAAAAAGCCCTCCGAAGAGGGCTATAAAAGGAAACTTTACTTGAGCTTTATAAGGGGCTTTCCCCACCACTTTTTGAAAAACCGTTGTCGCAGGGAAACTGAAATTGGGTATAGGAAAAAATTTCGGTCTTCGACTAATGCCAAACTGCCAAACACCGATTCCCGAACAACTTTCCAACCCAGGCTTGATACCGTATCGAAAAAATTCCGATAGGTATTCATATCAAACGAATATTTTGAAAAATCTATTAAAAGGTACTCGACACTGCTCATTTTGTCTGCAGCATCCAGCTCCTGAAGCACTATCTGACTTTGCTGATTTAAAGGTAGGTGAAACACATCAATTTTATCTGCTGGCAAAACGGCACTTAATTTATAACACGCCACCCGATTTGAAACATCACCATTGATTGCCGTGTAACCCTCATAATCAAGGGCTTTACCATAGTATAAGGTAATATCTGTCAGCTGATTGCTTTCAATATTTCTACGAAGCAACTGATACAATTTAAAATCAGACTCAAAAGCGATAATCTGTGCCGCAGGAAAACGCCATTTATAAAAAAGTACTGCCAGGCCCTCTCCTGCTTCTAAATCCACAATAATTGGGTTCGTAGAATTGACGGGAAGCCAAAACTCTTCTGAGGAGAAAATACGATAAAACAAACGCTTTACCTCTTGTAAATTCAAAGCATAAAACTTAAAACCCAAATACTGAAACGAGATAACTTTACTGCTCTTTCTGCGGCTAAACCAACCCAGTTTTGAGGCAAATCGCACCAGCTGAATGCCTTCAAGGTAAGTAATTTGCCCGCGTCGAAATAACTTTTTTATAGTGGTCGAAAAACTGTATGCTTGTTCCATATATTTTTAAATCTATGGATATAACCAAAAGTTGTGGGCGATTGTGAGTGCTCAACCCCTAAAAATTGTAAAAAGAATAATTATCTGACATAAACAAATCTACAGCCCATAAGGCTTTCCTCCTTTCGCTGAGCGATTCCACTTCAGCGAATTTTCACAAAAAGGAAGCGCCCCCATGGATTTATCAAAGAAAATTGTATCTTTCAAGCATTTACCATATAGCTATCGATGATCGTGAATATTAGTGAAGAAGGAATCAAAATAATTCTCGGCCTGAAGGTCAGAGAATACCGCACCAATTTGGGTCTTTCCCTTACTGAACTTGCCAAGCAAACGGGACTGAGCATTTCTTACCTGAATGAAATCGAAAAAGGAAAAAAGTATCCTAAGACCAAAAAACTGATGGACTTAGCCTCTGGTCTTGGTGTTTCCTATGACGATCTGGTGGGTTTAAGACTCAGTAAAAAAATGGAGCCTATCGGCACTTTGCTCAACTCCAATGTGCTGGAAAACCTACCATTGGAAATGCTTGGACTGGAGCTGAATAAACTGGTAGAAATCATTGCCTCTGCGCCAACAAAAATTAATGCCTTTATTTCCACCCTGATTAAAATTTCGAGACGATATAATATGAGTGAGGAGGATTTTAACCTCGCTGCTTTGCGTTCCTATCTTGAAATGCATGAGAATCACTTCGATTCCATTGAAAGGGATGTTGAAATATTTATGCATAAGCATCAAATCAAGGTGACTGATAAAGTTTCGTTTCATCAGTTGGCCACCATCCTGCATAAAGATTATGGCATTCTGATCAATGATGACAAACTGAGCCACTTTGAAGAATTGAAAAACTTACGCTCTGTAATGGTGGACGGTGAACGACCAACCTTATATATCAATGCAGACCTCAGTGAGTCCCAAAAAATCTTTGTTATTGGTCGTGAACTTGGCTATCGGTTCCTGGATATTCAAGAACGCGAATATACCTACTCTTCGATAGAAACAGGCTCTTTTGAACAGGTACTGAACAACCATAAAGTAACTTATTTCTCAGGGGCATTAATCATGAATCGAGAAAGCCTTATGCAGGACCTTGAGGCATTTGCCCAAAATGAACGATGGAACCCTGAGGCGTTCACCAAACTGATGAATCAGTACACCTATTCCTCGGAAACTTTCATGCATCGGCTAACCACCTTGATTCCGACCTATTGGGGTATTAATAACCTTTTCTACCTGCGCTTTTACCATAATCCCGAAAATAAGCAATATTCTGTGACGAAGGAGTTGCATTTCTCGCGGCATCATACGGCACATGCGATTGAAAATGGCGAGCACTATTGTCGACGTTGGAGCTCCATCCGTATTTTCGACGAATATCAGGAATTAAAGGATAAAGGTCAGGCACCCGACGCTCATTTCATGGTTCAGCGCTCTCAATACCAAGACTCAGGGGAAGAATATTTCGTTATATCACTTGTAAGGCCGTCGAGTGTTGGTGAGGATGCAGAAGTAAGTGTCAGTATAGGTTTTACCTTCAATGATGTGTTTCGCGAGCGATTCAACTTTTGGGATGACCAAAACATCCCTATATACACAGTGAATGAGACCTGCGAACGTTGCTCCATGAAAACCTGCAAAGAGCGCGCTTCCAAACCTATAGTATTAGAAAAAGCCATTGCCAAAGCCAAAATCATCGGTCAGTTATCTGCCTTGAAAAATATTTGATATGTTTAAGAAATCACTTTTACTCCTACTCTTAATACCCTTCGCCTTTTCGTGTTCCGACCCCTTTGAAGATGCCAACAATGCTAACATCGTTGACACAGATAAGGGTCAAGACAATATATTCGATTACGTCAATAGTATTATGCATGACGAATACCTATGGTCTGAAATGAGCCCATCGGTATCGAACCCACAAAGGTATTCCACCCCCGAAGCCCTTTTAGAAGCGCTAAGGTACAGAGATGACCGCTTCAGTTTTATCAGCGAGGAGTTTAATAGCAGCAATGCCCGCATTTCAGAAGAGAACAATTTTGAAATTGAAGTGGGTTCTGGGTTAATCATTATTGCGACCCCAAACTACGATGCTTTCTATATTATGAATGCAACAGAGGGAACCCCAGCCTATAATGCAGGAGTGCGCCGAGGAGATCAAATTCTTACCATCAACGGCAACCCGATTGACCGTCAGAATTATGGTATCCTTTATTCTCAGACTCAGGGTACACCAATTCAACTTACCGTTAAAAGAGGAACTCAAGATCTTAATTTCAGTTTTAACATCGCCCGTATCAATGCAGATTTTGTAGGCCCTGTTACTGTATTTGACGATGGGCAGGGTCACAAAACGGGATACATTAATTTTGAAAGTTTTAAAACTGTAGCCGAAGAACCCTTAAAAGCCGCTTTCAGAAGATTTGAAGCTGAAGGGGTGAACAATCTTATTTTGGATCTCAGGTTTAATGGAGGAGGACTGGTGTCATTAAGTGCCAAACTTGCCGCCATGATTTATCCGCAGGCTACAAGTAGCGATGTCTTTCTAAAACAGACCTACAACGATAAATATGCTAACGAGAACCGAAATACCCTCTTCAATCCACAAAACATCAACAACAATTTTCAGAAAGTCGCCATTATTCAGGATGCTTATACCGCATCAGCCAGTGAAACCATCATTTTCTGTCTTCGCCCCTATTTGGGGAATAAGCTGTTAAGTTTCGGTACTGAATCAGTAGGTAAGGACGTAGGCTCGGTGTTATTCAATAAGTTCGGCTACAATTTCTTCCCGATTGTATTCAGGATTACCAATAAAGACAATGAAGGCGATTATGCCCAAGGCTTAGCGCCTGATATTGAAATTGGGGAGTCGGTATTTAACCTTCAAAACTTTCCATTAGGCACAAGAAATGAAGCAAAAATATCTGCGGCATTAAACTGGATCGAAAATGGGCAAGTCAGTAACCTGAGAACTAAAGCATCAGAGCAATTAATCCTGGGTAAATATCCTTATACCACCAATTTAATAGATCAGTAAAAAGACCTGGCCCCACCAAATTATTTATCATCTGTAGGCCATTCTTTTATAGTCTGTGCACGGATCTATGACGGGCCAACTCAAAAAACGCTGCAATAATATATATTGCAGCGTTTTTTTTGCTGTTGGTGGAAATTAATCAAATCTTAACAAGAAAGACCGAAACATGACATCAATCATGCTTGAAAAGCCCTAAATTGCGACTTACACGGAAATAAACACCATGAGTAAAGAAAAAATATTAAGAGAATACCCTATTAATAAAGCACTCCTTCAGTTATCACTGCCTGCCATGATTGGTATTATGGTGATGGCCATGTATAATATTGCTGATACCATGTTCGTTGGCCGTATTGTTGGCACAGAAGCGATTGGAGGTTTATCTATTGTCCTCCCCATTACCATGCTGATCGCGGCAATCGGGATGTCTATAGGCATGGGGGGAGCGAGCATCATCTCACGCCACTATGGTGCGAAAAATGTAGAACAAGCCAGGCGGACTTTCGGTAATTTGTTAATTCTCGCAGGGGGAATCGGACTGGTTACACTCGCCGTTTCCCTGTTGGCTGCTCGACCAATTTTAACCATTTTTGGGGCTAAGGGAGCCATTTTTGATGAAGCACTGAATTATTATAAAATCGTCATTCTTGGTGCTCCTTTTATGGGATTAGCCATGATGGGCAATAACGTCGCACGATCAGAAGGGGCCTCAAAAACAGCCATGTATGCGATGCTGTTTTCCGCCTTTCTGAATATCATCCTTGATGCATTATTCATGATCACCTTTAAAATGGGCATTGCAGGAGCAGCATGGGCAACATTTATTGCACAAGTAGCCTCGGCAGCCTATTTAATGATCTTTTTCGCCAGTAAGAAAAGTATTCTTTCGCTTTCACCCGCTTATTGGACTCCAGACTGGGCCATTATCAAAGAAACCTTTTCTATAGGATCCTCAACCCTTGCCCGACAGGGTGCTGCGGCCATTATCGCCGCAATGATCAACAATTCTCTGGTACACTTTGGGAATGAATTTTACGTGGCAATTTACGGACTGATTTACCGTGTGATGATGTTTACCTTCTTCCCGATGATTGGTATCGTTCAAGGTTTTATTCCATTGGTGGGATATAACATTGGAGCAAAACTGTTAGACAGGGTAAAACTGACGCTGAAAACCTCTTCCATAATGATCACTGCAATTTCGGTGGTGTGCTTTGTGTTGATCTTCATTTTTGCGCACCCTATCATGAGTCTGTTTTCAAAAGAAGAACGGTTAATTACTGCCGCGGCCCACACCTTGAGAATTATTTCTATCTCACTACCTGTAATTGGTATTCAAATGCTCGGGGCCAGTTATTACCAGGCTATTGGCAAGGCGTTACCTGCATTGTTCCTGACCCTTTCCCGTCAGGTGATTTTCATCATTCCGCTGATCATCATTCTTCCACAATTTTATGGTATTGATGGTGTTTTCTATGCTATTCCAATCGCTGACTTCTTAGCATTTATATTGACCATGTTTTTTCTGGCCAACAGCTGGAAAAAATTGAGCAGCCAAATTCCTTCAGCTGCTCATAACGTGTAATCTAATTTTCGGGTGATTTCTTAACCTGGAAATAAAGCAACTATGCTTTAATATCTGCTTTGGTAAACAGTTTTCCGATATGTGCCTTGGACAAAGGTTTATTGATAAAACCCTGAACAATATCATATCGGAAAGCTTTCTTCTCATCATTGGTATCAATGGATGAGGAGAGCATAAATATCCTTGTTTTTTTCGGGTGAGGCAATTCCAGTAAGTGGTCCAAAAACTGCCAACCATTCATTTCAGGCATATTAATATCAAGTAACATTAAATCTGGCGCCTCAACCTTAAATGCCTGTAAAGCATCCATGGGATCAAGGAAAGTTTTAATATCGATATCCGTCAGGTTTTTGGATAAAATTCTTGCATTGATTTTATGCTGAAAAGGATCGTCATCAATTAAAAATATAGACTTAATAGATTCCAGATCCCCTTCATTGATGGTTTCTACTACATGGTGAATGCGATCATTCAACTGATGAATAGATTCATCCAATACTCTTGCAGAATGCTTGATTAAATCTACAAATTCATCATCAAGCATAATTTCTTCTTCTTTTGCCAGATCGAGCAAACCAAGAATGTTACATAAAGGAGCTCGAACCTTATGACTCGCAATAAAAGAAACGTCCTCAATTTGTTGATTCTTCTTCCCGAGCACATTATTGAGTTCTTCGATTTGTCCCTTTAACTCGCCAACAGTTCCTGTACCATCATCTCCCTGATCAGAAATTTTCTCAAGATTTATTCTCAGATCATCCAACTGCGCTTTCAGGGAATTTACCCGATGAATCTTTTGATTCATTCGACTTTCAATTGCCTCTTCGACTTCCTGAAAGGTAAAAGGCTTGGTAATAAAATCATCCGCTCCTGCATTCATCCCCTCTCGAAAATCCTGACGGCTCGCTTTGGCGGTAAGAAACAGAAAAGGAATATGGTGATGTTTTTTCTCGTTCCGAAGTACATTAAGGAACTCATAGCCATCCATCTGAGGCATCATCACATCACAAATGACCAAGTCTGGCTTAAATGAATCGTACAACTCCAAGCCCTCAATACCATTGGCAGCACCAGCGACTTGGTATTTTTTAAAAGTCAAAAAATCGACCAGGTTTTCACGAATGTGATGTTCGTCTTCAACGACTAAAATTTTTACCATGACAATATAAATAGAAACACGTTTAATCTTTCAACTATATTTTTGCACGATGTTTACATAGACAGGCGCATAACCATGTAATAAATACGGTTATTTTAAACAATTAATTTCCATAAATCGCCAAACACCTTTCCGACCGTCATTTTTTTGGTTAGATTTGCGTCATTACAAAATAGTTTCATGCTTGAAATAACTAATCAATGGCAAACTTTGGAACACATGCAACAGTAGGTGCAGGCTGTGGCGCAGTATTAGCACTCAATTATATGGCCACAGAATCCCTAATGCCGGCAATTGGCTTGGGTTTACTCTGCTTTATTGGAAGTATTGCTCCTGATGTAGATTCAAAAAATGCAATTATTACCAAATATTTTTTTAAATGTCTTGGTGTAAGTTTAGGCCTCTTCTTATGCTTTATTCTAAAACCAGTCTTAAACTTCCTGGAGCTGTTACCTTTACTGGGCTTAACCGTAGTGCTTACGATGTATATCGTTAAACCAATCTTCTTTAAATTCACACGACATCGGGGCATTTTTCACTCCATCCCCATGGCCCTACTCCTTGCCTTATCAATCGGCTATGCCTTCAAAGTGACGAACCAGTATCATGTACTGTTCATTACTATAAATGGCTATTCGAAGGCATTTATCTTTCGCATCATCTCCTCCTTTTTCATAGGCTATATGGTTCATTTGACGCTCGATGAATTGTATAGCATTATGGGAATGAAAAAATCACTGGGAACAGCCATGACCATATTCAACTTCAAAAAGCCATGGCCTTATATGGCCGTTTGGGCAGCAACAATCACAATTGGGCTATTTATTTGGGAGTCATCCTACACAGAAAACCTGATGTATGTGACTTCGGCTTGTAAATGGGTGGCTACGCAAGTTCAGCACCTGATTTAAATTACTTAACCCTTTTTTCGAAAGAATCTGTCGAAAAATAACATTTGGTATTCAATGCTATTGGACCAATATTTCCAATTATGCCCTCCAGGACGGATGGTGAAATCATGCGGAACTCCTTCCCTCATCAGTTTGCGGTGCACTGCTTTGTTAACGCCATAAAAGAAATCTTCATCACCACAATCCATGATAATTTTAATGTCCGTTCCAATCAATTGATCCACCATATTGATCACGGCCCGAGACTCCCACCGATCAGGATACTGCTCGATGGTCCCTATTCTTTTGGAAATGTCCCATTTTGTAGCGAAAGGACGAATATCAAGGCCCCCACTCATGGCTCCTATTGCACCAAATGTTTCCTGATGACGAATACCGAGGTAGAATGCGCCATGACCTCCCATACTTAAACCCGCAATCGCCCGATGGGCTCTATCTGGCAAGGTTTTGTAATGCTGATCGATATAGGTGATCAATTCTCGCATGATATAGGTTTCATATTGAAATTTAGGATCAATTGGGCTGTCAAAATACCAACTATTGAAACCGCCTTCAGGGCATATCACGATTATTTTATGCTGATCCACCAACTGCTTGATATTCGGGGCATTTTTTATCCAGCTGCTGTAATCTCCAAAAGCACCATGGAGTAAATACAGGACAGGGTAATGTACATTCCCTTTTCCTTCAGGGGAAATCACTACATTTTTAATCATTGTTTTCATGGCAGCTGACCGAACCTTGATGGTATCAACTTGTGCAGAAAATGCTAATTGGCTAACGGCTAAAAAAATAACCAGAAAAATAATCCGTTTCATAAAAAAAAGGTTGAGTAACTTAATGGAAAGTTATCAACCTATTGGTAAAAGAGAAAATTATAAGCGTATAATCACAGCCTTTAGCTGAAAAAATAATCGCAAAATGGCTATGCGAAAAATCAGCCTTACTTTTTCTTAAAAGTTACACTTGCAATGGTGCCGATAAGTTCTATACCATCACCCAACGGAGCGCTGACAAACATACTGATATTTTCTTTGGGATCAGTAGGCGCATTTGGTGAGGTATAGGTCGATCCGCTATCAGTCCCGGCGTCATATACAGGTAATTCTTCGATTGTTTTCATGCTCACGAATTCACCATTTTCAAGCAAAGAAACATTTACCGCTCCTACATACCAATCAGGGCTCGGCGCAACCATCGTTACCAATGAAACCATCGGATATTGATTATTAACCTTGATTTCGACCGTAATGGCACCTACGCCACTGCCTGACACACCACTTCCGGTCACACTCTGCAACCCTTCGCCGTCCGCAATCATCTTATCCAGTTCCGATTTCATCGTACTTGTACCACCCGTTTCAGCCATAATTTTAATCCCCTCGGTGGCCATGGTTCCAATTTTCAGGTAGTCTGTATCTTTATGAGACCATCCAATAAGTGGGGAAAAATGAGGGTTAGAAGGATAATCTGCTGGGAAATTTTTTTCACTCCAGTCAAATGTAAAGGTCACTTCATAAGTGGCCTCAGTAGGATTTGGGGTGGTCGAATTGTTGTTATCGTCGCTACAGCTTGAACTTGAAATAAGTGCGAAAAACAAGAACAACAAAAAGGGTTGTTTTACAAGTTTCATAATCAGGTTTTTTGTTTAATATAATTTACGTAAGTCAAACGCTAAATTATATATAAAACTGATGATTTTAACTAAAATGAAAGCACACCGACATTTATAGCAAATGATGTCCGCAATATTTACAATAATGCGCATCAGCATCATGGCCCTCTTTACTGCAATGCTGACAAACCTGTGTACTGACCGTTTCAGCGACATTCTTTTTTGCACTGAATTCCACAGAAACAATGCCTGTGGGCACTGCGATAATCCCATACCCCAGCACCATTAATAAAGTCGCAATACTTTGCCCAATGACCGTTTGGGGAGCAATGTCGCCATAACCCACGGTGGTCATGGTTACAATCGCCCAATAAAAAGAGCGTGGAATACTGGTAAAGCCGTTTTCAGCCCCTTCCACCAAATACATAAAAGTGCCTAAAATTAGCGCAACCGTTAAAACAGCGGAGACAAACACAATAATCTTTGCTCGGCTCGCCCGC
Source organism: Persicobacter psychrovividus (assembly GCF_036492425.1). Taxonomy (NCBI): domain Bacteria; kingdom Pseudomonadati; phylum Bacteroidota; class Cytophagia; order Cytophagales; family Persicobacteraceae; genus Persicobacter; species Persicobacter psychrovividus. The sequence continues at coordinate 3,761 of NZ_AP025295.1, read as the reverse complement.
ATAGCATCAACCAACTGTTGCCCCTCCCCTAAATACCTTCCGAGTTTAAACACTCGAAAAATCCGAAGCAATCGCAAAGACCGGAAAATGAGTAAAGATTGCGAACCAACAATAACCAGGCTCAGAAAAGTCGGCAAGATCGAAAGCAAATCAACAATGCCGAAAAAACTTAACATGTAATGCCTTGCTTTATTTACAAGCCAAACCCGCAAAATATACTCGAAAGTGAAAAGAATTGTCAGAACCCACTCGATCCACCGAAGGGCTACACCATAGACCTTATTAATTGTATAAACACTTTCTAAACTGACCACCAAAATACTCAGCAGAATCAGGATCAGTAAGACCACATCGAAGGTTTTTCCCGCTTTGGTATCGGCTTCAAATACTATTTCGTGAATTTTTCTTTTCAATGTCGCAGACATATAGAATACACATTTAAGATTGATGAGGGTAAAAGGACGATATGCTAATTATACAAAAAGGATCGCAAGTTATAACAATCTAATTCATTTGGATAAAAAAATTATTTTTATCCTAAAACTGATCGATAAATAGCGCATTTGCGCACTTAATAAGGTTTAAAATCAAGCATTTGTTACTTAATCAGCCACTGATAGTAACTTCTCATAACAATAATACTGCTCGGGCATCCAGGGCAGACTGATCTTTCCGACCTGTGTGAACCCACAGGATTGATAAAACTTATTTGCCCTGCGGTTATGTGAATAGGTATCCAAACGAATACTATCCTGATGATGAGCCAACGCCCATTCCTCAGCAAAACTCATCAGTAACTGACCTGCATCATCTTTTCTGAACGCCTTTACAGTTGCCAAACGGTGAACGGCTAAAAAATGCTTCCCATTCCATGAAATCTCACTATATGGGGGCGTGGTGATGGTATTTAAAACCACTGAGCCCGCATATTCCTTGTTTTTCTCTAATATAAAATACTGACTGTTGAGCAAATCAGTCTTGATCATTTCTTTACTCGGGTAATCCTTATCGAGCGGCCACTGCGCAATTTTCTGCTCACTCATTTCAATTTTTATCCTTTGAATATTATCAAAAATCTGATCAATATCATCGATTGTACCAAACCGCACCACAAATTCCTCAGAAATATTAAACATGTCGCATTATTTTTAAATAAACATGAAGTTTATCATCATTATTTATTGTGGAAATTTCTTTAATTTAATGCTCAATTCAAATTAATTATAGAATTATAGTTTTTTAGGATACCCTATAAAATACAATTTTTTTTGGTATCATTTTTTTAATTCATTCAACAGTATGGAAAATTTCATTTTTATTGTTCCTGTCTTGGGAATAGTAGGCCTTATCTACACCGCTGTAAAATCAGCTTGGGTAGATAAACAGGAGTCAGGGGATCAGAAGATGACCGAACTCTCAAAATACATTGCCGATGGTGCAATGGCATTTTTAAAAGCGGAATGGAAGGTAATGACTTACTTTGCCATTATCGCAGGATTACTGCTTGCCTATTCAGGTTATGCAGTTGATACTTCAAGCCCGGTGATTGCCATTGCTTTTATTATCGGTGCGGTATTTTCTGCTTTTGCAGGTTACATCGGAATGAAAGTGGCAACAAAAGCCAATGTAAGAACAACACAGGCGGCACGAACTTCATTAAGTAAAGCACTGAATGTTGCATTTACTGGTGGTGCCGTGATGGGACTTGGAGTTGCTGGTCTTGCAGTATTGGGACTTGGCAGTTTGTTCATCATTTTCTTTTATATGTTTGTTGGCCATGACGCTGGTGTAAATGGACATGAAATGCAAATGGCGTTGGAAGTACTTTCAGGTTTCTCCCTTGGAGCGGAATCAATCGCATTATTCGCTCGTGTAGGTGGTGGTATTTACACTAAAGCAGCCGATGTTGGTGCCGATTTAGTAGGTAAAGTAGAGCAGGACATTCCTGAGGATGATGTTAGAAACCCTGCCACTATTGCCGATAACGTTGGTGATAATGTGGGTGATGTAGCAGGTATGGGTGCTGACCTTTTCGGTTCATACGTAGCCACAATTTTGGCCACTATGGTATTGGGTAGAGAGATTGTTTCTAATGACCAATTTGGCGGAATGGCTCCAATCCTGTTGCCGATGGTTATTGCAGGTTTAGGTATTATTTTCTCGATTATCGGTGTACAGTTTGTGCGTGTGAAAGATGAAGAAGGTGATGTACAGCAAGCCTTGAACTTAGGGAACTGGTCGTCGATTATATTGACAGCAATCACATCATTCTTCCTTGTAAAATGGATGATGGCAGACACTATGACTATTCGTGGACATGAATTTACTTCAATGGATGTATTCTATGCCATTGTTGTCGGGCTGATCGTAGGTGCTTTGATGTCGATTATTACGGAATATTACACCGCAATGGGTAAGAAACCTGTGAACTCAATCATTCATCAATCATCAACAGGGCACGCGACTAATATTATCGGTGGTCTTTCGATCGGAATGCAATCTACAGCGATACCAATGTTGGTCTTAGCTGCAGGTATTTTCTTGTCAAATCATTTTGCAGGTTTATATGGTGTAGCCATTGCAGCTGCAGGTATGATGGCAACCACAGCCATGCAACTTGCCATTGATGCTTTTGGCCCTATTGCTGATAATGCAGGTGGTATTGCGGAAATGAGTGGATTACCTGAAATTGTTCGTGAACGTACTGATAAACTTGATGCCGTAGGAAACACCACTGCCGCAACTGGTAAAGGATTCGCGATTGCTTCAGCAGCCTTAACTTCTTTGGCGTTGTTCGCTGCTTTTGTTGGTTTGTCGGGCATTACTTCAATTGATATTTTTAAGGCTGAAGTCCTTTCCGGAATGTTTGTTGGTGCCATGATTCCATTCTTGTTCTCTTCCATGGCTATCGCGGCTGTTGGTCGTGCGGCAATGGCTATGGTGCATGAGGTACGCCGTCAGTTCCGTGAAATTCCAGGCATCATGGAGTACAAAGCAACTCCAGAATATGATAAGTGTGTAGCCATTTCGACACAGGCATCTATTAAAGAGATGGTTCCTCCAGGCTTGTTGGCTTTATTGACGCCAATCGTTGTGGGCTTTATCTTCGGCCCTGAAGTTTTAGGTGGACTTTTGGCTGGTGTAACCGCTTCTGGTGTATTGATGGGCATGTTCCAAAACAATGCTGGTGGAGCTTGGGATAACGCCAAAAAGACTTTTGAAAAAGGTGCCGTTATCGAAGGGGAGACATTCTATAAAGGTTCTGAGCCTCATAAAGCCTCTGTAACAGGTGACACCGTAGGAGATCCTTTCAAGGATACTTCTGGCCCATCGATGAACATTTTGATTAAATTGATGTCCATCGTTTCATTGGTAATTGCGCCAATGATCATCGGAATTGGACAAAGTGATAGCAAAACAGCCGAGCAACTTCCTTGTTCAAAGTCTTGCCAAAAAGAAAACTGTGCAAAAAAAGCCACCAATACTCCCGTGAGCTTTTTAGATGCTGAACATTCAATGAAATAATTTTATTTCATTTCAAATAATGAAGGGCGGCCAAATGGTCGCCCTTTTTTCGTGTAAGGTCTATGGGTATTTAGAAAAAAATAAACTGAAAATATTCCATTTGTAACAAATCAAACATTCAACAATTATTTTGAAGCATTGAGGGTATATTAAAGAAATATTAAAATCGCCTATTAGCCTTTTTTGCTCTGGCCTCTTAGTCCACAAATCTACATTTTCGCATACCCGGGGTCGAC